>NZ_QOZT01000025.1:0-44176 GCF_003345135.1 Acidovorax sp. BoFeN1 | reverse complement strand
GAGGCCACCATACCCGTTTACAAAGCGAACAGGAAAGTCAATGAAATCAACGGTCTACCCAGACCACCCCCGCGCCAGTGCTAGCTTTGCGTACCGTCACTTATTGCACTGAAAACGAGGAGACCCCATCTATCGTTCTTCGAAAGCAGGGTGTTTTCACCCGCCGACCGGTGAAAGTACCCGCCCAAAGAAGATGTGTAGGAATCTCTCGAAAACAGTCAATGCGCTGCTGCTTAGCAGGGGCGGTAGACGCCACTCGAACCGAAAGAGCAGGATCCACTGCCGAGTGAGGTGCTGACGTTAAGCGACATGACGACACTTGAATGTCCGCCAAGCGTCGCAGCGGTCGTTCATATGCTGCAGCGTCAGTGACTGGGATCAGCCTGAAGCAGCCTTCAAATGCAAGCGCCACTCGCTCATTGCGCCCTTCGCCGGTGCGCTGATACCAGTTCGCACAATTGGGCTTGTGCAACAAAGCCACTGTAAGAACACCGTTAATTATGCTATTTTATCGAAAATACGATAAAATATCTTTTTCAAGATAATTTCCGATAATTGACATGATCGCTTTCCCACGCGCCGCACTCGCCCAAGAGTTAGTCGCCGCCCTGCAAGGCAAAGCCCTGCTGGGAGACGCCCACAACGGCCTGTTCTTGGCCGCCCCCCGCCGCACCGGCAAGTCCACCTTTTTGCAAGGTGACTTACGACCCGCGCTGGAAGCAGCCGATGTGGTCGTGGTGTATGTGGATCTGTGGGCCGATACGCGACGTGACCCGGGTGGACTGATCGCCGAAGCCATTGCTCGCGCGTTGGAACCCCAATTGGGCATTGTGGCCCGAACCGCCCGCAAGGCGGGGTTGGACAAGGTGAAGGTGGGCGGGCTAGAGGTGGACACCAGCAAGATCGGCAAGATCGATGGACTCACCCTGACCGATGCGCTGCGCCTGCTGCATGACCACGCCGGCAAGCCGATCGCGCTGATCATCGACGAAGCGCAGCACGCCCTTACCAGCGAAGCCGGCGAGGCAGCCATGACTGCCTTGAAATCAGCCCGCGACCAACTCAATCAGCCCGGCGTGGTGAACCTGATGCTGGTGATGTCAGGCTCAGACCGCGACAAATTGCTGCGCTTGGTCAACACGGCCGGTGCACCGTTTTACGGCTCACAGATTCAGCGCATGCCGCCCCTGGGGCCTGACTTCATTGCCCACATAGCAGCGTTGATCGAGGCGCAGCGGCCCGAACTCAAACCGGTGGATCAGACCCTGCTGCAACAGGCATTTGAAGTGTTCGGCTTCCGTCCGCAATTTTTCATGGCCGCATTGGGCCAGGTGCTCAGTCCCCTCGCTGCCCTGACCGGGCGCTTTGAATCGGCATTGCTGGATGCGGCTCAACAACAACAAACCCACGACGAAGCGCAGATGGAGTCGGACTACCTGGGGCTGAAGCCCACCGAGCAGGCCGTGCTGTGGCGCATGCTGACGCAAGGTTCACGATACCGCCCTTACGATGCCGAAGCACTGCGCTTTTACCGGGAAAGAACTGGCCACCCAGTAAACGCTACCCAAGTTCAGCGGGCGCTGGAGGGTTTGCGACAGCGTATGCCCGCGTTGGTATGGAAGTCGGCCCGCGGTGAATACGCGCTAGAAGACGTGGCCATGCACCGCTGGTTTGAAAAGCGCGGCGGCGCAGGAAAGTGGCCACCCACACCGCCACAGGGCGTGCTGCCCCTTGATGATGATTGAATACAGGGCAGAAGGGAACAGCCCTCTTGTCCCATCGACCAGTTGCTGATCACATGCATAAAGTTACCGGGCAGTCAGCTTCTGATCGGACGCGCTCAATGGGCATTGACAAAGAGCCATCAGCTCCGCTAGATTAGCGCGAGCTAGCTTTATGGCCTGCTGGTGTGAGCCCGCCGCACCAAAAATACTTGCGGGCCCCTGAACAAGCTGGGCCCGATCCCAGCAAAAGGCCCCTAGGCCGGATATTTCTGCTTGCGCAGATATAAATTTCGTGGGCTTTTGCTCGCGATGGCTTTTTTGCCAAAAGTCTCTTTGAGGTCGTCCTGTACCTCAGTGGAGGGCGTTCGACTGAACGATCTCCGATGTCCGGAAATTAGGCCAGCAAAGCCAAGCCCCAAAAGTTGCCCTGATTAGGGGCTATCAATGCGGCGCGCTCACGCGCGCCCCTTCAATGCTGCCCGCCTGACGCGTACCACGTTCGGGCCGGCGCAGCCACATCACGAGCGGCGTCACGCCGCCCCCCTTGATGCCCGACACCTCGGCTGGCGCCGATCGAGGTGCATCCGCGCGCGCCTACATGGCCCTTCCCCCCTTTCTCGGCCCGGCTTTTTCTATGGAGTTGCTATGACTATTCCGGCGTCCTTCGTTTTCGCTCACACCTCCGTTGCCGTGGAGGGGCCTGATGCTGCGCGACTGCTTTTGAGCATCATTCCGGCGCCACCGCATCAACCGGGCATCGGCTTAGTCGCTAAAAATACCTTGACCTGCCTGACGGCACTGCTGATCGAAGTTCCCGCTGCCGGATCTCATCTCGCGCAACATATCTCGTTGCTTGGCAAGTTGAGCGACGATTCAGGCGCCTGCATTGCTCAGCCCAATGCAATGCTCGGCCTCGCGAGCGATTACCCAGCCTGGGCGTGGTTCGTATCTGCGAGCTTTCCTTACGCGCATCGACTCCAGAGCTTGGTCGGCAAGCATTTAGTCGCGGCCCTCCTGAAAGAAGCCTCCATAGAAAAGAGCTTCGTTCAAAAACTGCGCAAGCTCATCAAACAATCACACGACGAGATCCTGACAAACCAGCAGTTCGAAGCGGAGGTCACCAAGCTTGAAGGGCAAGCACATCAAAAGCTCCTGCAGTTGCTGGCGTTGCACTCCTGCTCCACGAACAGCGCGCAACTGTCATTTAACGCAGCGGTGACCTCCTGCCTTTCCAATCGACTGAGCTCCCTACGTCAAACCGAGCGCCAGGCCGTAGATACCGGCCAAACACTCAGCCGCAGCGAGCTCACACGCACCGTCGTCCTTCTTCTCGACCAAGCACAGCAGGGTCACTCTGATGACCTGGTCACCCTCATCTGCCTATGCGTTGGCCTCGGCCTAAACCTCGGCAAGCGAATACCACTGGTTTCCGGAGAAAGCGGACAAGGCTGGATGGCCTGGATCGATCCGGTTGCAGGCTCAACATACGTGGACTTGTCATTCGCACTGGCAGGTCTTGGTAAACGTTCAAGCCCGCGGCATCAAGCGTCCACGCTGATCCTGAAGCGCCCACTGCCGCAGGGTGTTGCCACCATGCTGCGAGAGGCCCACACGCAAAACAGCCAGTTGCGCACGCTCGCCGATCTGTGCATTAACAAACCAACCAGCCGCAAAAAAATCTCGTTGCCGGGGGTTCATCACAGCGCTTCGTTGGCCGGACTGATGAACTCCGCGCGATCGATTTCATTAGCGACCACCGACAGGCGTGATATCTCTGCCTACGCGACTCTTGCCCTTGAACTGGTAAACAAATCCGATCTCCATTACGTCTGCCCACGCGAGCGCGAGATCTGGCAGGCCTGCTCCGACTTCTATGACGCCGTCGGCCTGGGGCCAGCAGTACCGCAAAGTGGTGGCAACTCCAACCTCCGCATCGGCTCCCGCCTGACACCATCGGCGGATTGGATCAAAGAAGTATTTGCAAGCGCTGGCGATGAACTGCTCGCGAAAAAGTGTGGTCGCAGGTACTCGTTGCCATCATTGATCGAGCACCACAACGCGTGCGCGCGTTACGTCGGCCTCTTGATGCAGTTTGTCGTCGGAGGCCGCGACCGCCGCCTTATCGACTTTCGTGCGAGCGTTTGGAGCAGCACCACGACCTTCGGCTTGATGGAAGACAAGCCCTTGAGTGCCACGCGAGGCACGACACCGATCCCCATCCCAGCAGCGCTCTCCGAGCAGCTCAAGCTTTGGCACGCGCACATCGCCGCGCTGGATAAGCGGCTATTGAAATTGCAAGCCCCCGGCTCTTCGGCCGCCTTTCAACTCATCCGCCAGATCAGGGAACTCCAGAACTTGCCCATGCTTTTTTTGCTGGACACGCATGGCGCCCCCGTCCCCTTGAGCTCAGATGTCCTTTTCACAGGCCCAGCCAGCCAGCTCAACCGGGACTTTGGTCGCCATTCTCTGCCGGATCTTTTGCTGGATGCGGGCATGCCATTCGAGGATATCCAAGACTGGCTCCGCCATTTCTCGCCGGGAATCTCAACGCACGAACTGAATTCCAACCGCGTCAAGTACCACAGCACCGAACGCCTTATTTCAGGCATCGACCAAGTGCTACTGGAGCTGAACATCCGACCCAGGTCCGGCCTGAGCAAGGAAATCGCTCCATGACATCTCTGTCACAACCCTGGACAACAACAAAACGAAATCCAGTCCTGATTCCGGCCTTCAGCGCTCCCGGCGGGGTCGCTCGCTTCGACAGCTTTATTCGATCGGCCGACCGGCTGGTGACCCAACTCGCGCCTTCGCATGCCCTGATCTTGTGCGCCATCCTCTACGAAGGCATGGGCTCATCCGCAGAGCTATCGAACTTCCTTCATGCCTTGGTGTCATCGCACTCCACCTGTGACGGCCACTACGTCCAATGGTCCGATGAACAGGACCGTCTGCATAGCCGGGCGCTCGATCCACGCACGCGCATCGCATTGTTCCGAGTCCCCAGTGGAACGTTGCCCAAGAAGGACCTGGACTCCTTCCATCAAGTATTGCTGAAGAACTACCCAATGGCCCAATCCCAGATGGGCAAGGACCTCTGGCATCTCATCTTCCACGACGCGCTGGCCTGGCTACATCAGCACATCCCCAATTTTTGTCTGGGGATGCTCACGGGCAGTATTCCCATCACGGCACTGCCCCGCGATGTGCTTACGCGATGGAACCTACGACAAAAGGACGTGCACTGGGAAACGCGGGATGCTGCAGATGATGATGCTCTCAGTCCCTCCCACGACGGAGCATTGGAAATACTCCTTGAGATGGAGGCGCCCATCAACCGCCGCGCTCGGTGCCTGAAGGAGATTCAAGACCTGTTTACTCTACCCAACCAGGCAACAGACATCCGGCTTTCTGATCAGCGTTGGCGAACAAGCCTGTACAGCAGGTTGGCCATGACCGCCGACTTGATTGCACGCCAAGGCACAGAAGGCGATGCGCTGGTCCTGCTGTGGGTGCACCACCTGCTTAGCGTTGGCAGCGTGCGCCTGAAGAATCCTTCCGTCGCAACAATCTCTCGCTACGTCAGCGCTACCGCGGGGCTCATCTCCGAAAACTACACTCAATGCCCGTGCTCTGCAGTTCACATGGACGATGAACAGTGGATCGCCTTCTTCGATGCACTGAAGCATGCCGTTAACAGCGACCCACAACGCCCGGCCCTTGCCTCCTTCCATCAGTTTTGCATCCAGACATTTGGCGCCCCGCCGATGGCGCAGGTACTTTTTTCGGGTGACGGAAACACCACGGTAGTGCACGCCAACACGGTCTGGTCCCAAGAAATCCACGGGGCCCTGGAACTTGCCCTCACTGCCAGCAGCGATGCACGCATCTGCGCCAGTGTGCAAGCGCTGCTGGCTCTTGCCGCTATTTTTCCCCTGCGCATCGGCGAGGCACAAGCCCTACGCCTAGAGGACTTCGTCATCACTGAAGAAGGCATCGAACTCCGATACCACCCTCGGCGAGGGCAGCATCAAGGTAAAAGCTACAGCGCGAAGCGATGGATGCGCAGCTTCGGCGAGCCGGCGTGGGTGGCGTGCGTAGCCAGCTGGATCAAGCGCAGGAAGAGTGAAGAAGAGGGCAGACATGGCAAGTCTGCTCTGCTGTTTGGAGATCCCCACAGCAGCCATCGCACCTACATGTTTGCCGCCTGCAGCCGACTGGTCAACCGCGCTCTTAAGCAAGTCTGCGGCGACAAATCAGTTTCCTTCCATACGCTGCGGCACGCATGGGTCAACCGCAACATCATCCATCAGCTGGATCAGCCTTCTTCTCGTCCAAGCCCCGTTTCCTGGTTGCAAAAAGTTGCCGCTGAGGTGGGACATGCCCAAGTTCCGACAACCCTGCAGCACTATTTCCACCGACCCGACATGGCCTTGCGCTGCTCTCTGAACAGCTATTGGCAGACGAGGCCACTTACCGCTGAAGTCGCAGCCTTCTGGACCGGACGTTCCGCTGCCGCATTGCGAAAGGCTAAACAACGCAGTGAGAACAAAGCGGAATTCTTGTGGTCTTGTCTCTTCGAGACATCCACTGGGCTGGCTGTACGCCAAGCGCCGCCCCCATCTCTGCTGGCGGCGTTGCCGCCGCCACCAATAGCGTCAATCGGCCTGATGCATGTACGCAAGATCCTCTGCGATCTTCACACTGGCATACCAGTCGAGGCTGTGGCTTCTCGCTGCAGTGTCCCTTTGGCCACCGTCTTGGAAGTGATCGATCGTGCTGTATTGATCGCCAACCAGCTTCTTGTCTTGGGAAGTGTCCGTGGTCGCCGCCTGATCCTCGAACATGCCACGCGGGTGATCAAACTTGCACGGCTACTTCAGATCTTTATGGATTGCGATATTCGGCCGACGGTCACCGATGAACCTTCCTGGCAAAAGTTGGCACCTCAAAACATTGCTCCTACGTTTGCACAGCGCAATGCCGTGCGCTCATGGATGCACTGCCGCGATGGGCAAAGCATTGCATTGCGACCCGATGGATCGGCCGACGACCTTTTGCGTTGGCTGAGCGACGGCTCCGTTCCTGGCAGCTGCATTGTCCTTCGAGTTCCAATGAAGCATGTTGCTGATCCTCATTCTCGCGCTACGACTGTGCGCAGTGATTCAGCCAGAAGTGCGCAAGATCAGCTAGGACAGTACTTCGGAACCTCCGTCACGATTGAAGGGGTTCGCCAACGGAAACTCGAACAACCTCCCTACATGCTGATCTCAAGAAAGCCTTTCACCAAAACATCCAAGCCTTGCCCTTCCGCCAGATTGCGCATGGGATCTTTTCATGGCCTTATGTTTTCCATGGCCGTATGGCACGGCATGATTGGAATGGATGCGCATGAGTAAGGACCAAGAAATATTTCGGGTGTTCATCAACTCGGTGCAAAAGGCCAGAGATCCCGCCAAGGAGCAGCGGGAGATCATGCTCGTGCAGAACACGATGAACACGGTCTTGGGGCAGCTGTCTGAACAGGACCGCCTGTACTACTCTCTGGAGGTAGACCCGGGCAAACTTGACCAGTGGTTAGTGGTTTCCTGCTGTGACAGTCTTCAGCGCAGGCTCTTTGAGGACAGAAAAGCGCCTTACTCAGCATCCTCCACCGAGGATCCGCTTCTCGCTGGAACCGTCATGCAAGCGACTAACGCATTGAAGCACCTGAGAACATTGTCTACCTCGACGGGCTTGAGCCCTGATGACTTCATTGATGCCATACGCACCACTGCGCCAGCATTGATCCGCCTGCTTACGGACCGGGAAGAAACCACGAGCTTCCGGACCAGCGATGGCGTGACTATCTCTGTGGATCCAATCTACCAATCGCGAAGAACAATGCTTCCCGACCCCGTCTCCGTTCGCTTTCGTGTAGACATGGTAGGTCGCGAGAAAGCTGTTATTGAGCCGACCAAGGAACATCGATCGCAACTGAAGACCAAGAGCAAGCAGATCCAGCTTCACTGGCTTCCGCTGGAGCATCCATTTCTGTATGAAATTCTCCTGGAATCCATGGAGTCACGAGCACTCGTTGAGGTTGACGCATGCCGCTATGTCAATCGGATAGGCCAAACCGTTAATTTGTCTTTTCTTAGGATGATTGAATCGCCCGATGACTGTTGACATACATGAGGAGCGCTCGAATCTGTGCCTTTGCCTTCGGGTAATGTTTACGTTGGGGTGGCAGGGGCATCCACCGTCATTGCGGGTACGCGGAGTTCGATGCGGATGGCGCGCGGCGTGACCTCGCCTTGCTCCAACCGCTCGGCCAGAACGCGCAACGCTACGGCCTGGGCCTTCGCCATGGCATCTTCAGCCGTGGCTCCCAAGGCACGTGCTCCCGGCAGCTCCGGGACAACCTCGGCCAGAAACCGTCCGTCGTTGTCACGCATGCACTCCAACGTGTAGTTGGCGGCGCAGGGGCCAGAAGGTTGCGTTTGGCTCGTGGCCACATATATGCCGAACCAGGTAATCACGCCGCCGATAAGGCATAGGGTAATTAAGCCCACCATGGCGCATATTCCTTTCATCTTGTAGAGAACTGCCAAGCAGATCTCATGCGATACCGATCAACGCCTGCGCACCAGCATGGGTTGCCTCACTCGCCAACATAGACAGGGGCGCGATGTGTACTTTGCGTCAGGGCCTTCGCGGCGGTCTACCGCGCGAGCGGTTTAGTCCTCCGCTGCACAGCCGACTTCAAGTGAGCCCACTTGCAGTGCCCGCACAAAGATCCTGCAGTCTTGCGTCCAACCTTAAAATCGTCTTGAGCTACAGTCCAATGGCATTGGAGAGCACTTCGTCGGTAAATCCCATGAGCGTGCCAGCGCGAAGCGCACCTTGCGTCAACACATGGTCTTCGATCAACAGCGCCGGGGTAACGAGCCAAAGCGTTCAGACGCCCAAAGCGCTTTCGTCCACTGGCCACTGCAGCTCTCGCGCAACCCTGCGCATGATCCATACGCACTGCGCATCTGTGCACCATCGCTTGGCCAGAAGACCTTTTAACGCAGTCTTCACCGTCGCTTCCTGGCCCCCTTCAAAGGTGGGCAGCTTTCGCTGGCAGTACGGAACCATCTGCGAGACCAGGTCGTCACACATCTGAAAGGCTGCCACGACTTCTGAGGGCGAAGTACCTGGCGCATAGAACTTTCCATCTTCCTCAACGAGGCTCATCTTCGGCTGGGCGCCTCCAATGGCAGAGGGAACCGCAGTCACCGGGAAATCATCCGGCACGCCTGGATAGCTGGCACGGTCAATCGTCATATCAATTCCTTGCGTACTACTTCGCCATACAGCCGGTACTGCCCTGTCCATTCAAGCCTCTTCAGGCCTTCACTTCAGGGGCAGTGTGGTGGGCGGGAGCCAGTACGGCCCGCTCGCGCAGCCAGCTTGCTTTGTCGTATACAAAGTCCGGAAACTCTTGGGTCAAGGTGGTTTTCTGCAAGATGAGTTCTCGGGCCAAGTGCGCCACTTCTGCCAGCTCCTTTTCATTTCTTACTTCAAACGGTGCCACAAGGCTGACACCCATCGCCCAACTGAGACGCTCCCATTTCCATGAGGGCCGAACCTCCAAGTCAATCCCATCCCGGGTCAGCCGTTCTTCAATTTTCTGAAGCTTTGCGTAGTGCTGTGTCTGGGCCTCGGAAGGTGCCCGGCTGGTGAAGCTGCTCAGTTTTTTCCGCTTGCTCGACTTGCCAACCATCTTGTAGCCTTTGGTCCCGCCCTCAAAGAGCCAGTCATCCCGTGGGCCGTCACCCGCCTCGTCCCAAGCCATGGAAGAAATAGCCTCCCCATAGATGTGTCGAGGGTGATGCCACCAGACGATGATGCGCCGCCCGTTGAGGATGAAACCCACGTCATCCCAATACGACAGACTTTCAGGCCCCATGTTCCAGTAGGCGTGCGGGATGAACAGACCGCCATCTGAAAGACGCCACTGTTGCATGCGGTGATACTCACGCATGCGCCTACCCAAATACTCATAATGCGGATTTCTCATGTGGATTCCTTGGTCAACCCTTGGGTGCTAAGGCCCAGGCAGACGTCGACAGGCGCAGCCAGGGACCCAGTGTTTCCTTCAAACAACTGTGGCAAAGATCGATATCCACCCGCGTTCCATCGCCCAGGGGCGATCCCCAGCCCGCGTCGAACCCCAGCTGCAGGAAGTTGTTCAGGCCATCGCCCTCATCGTGTCGCGCCTGCGTTCCACAGCGGTCGCAAATGAGTTCCGCGACGAACGGTGTCGACATCAATTCATGAACTCTCATTTTGTGCACCTTGATTGATAGCTAAGGCATCTGCATCATCACACTGCCAAGCGCAGCCTGTATACGCGCTACCTGCTGCGGGTCAGCCGTGTCGTCATGTTCCATCCCCAGCACTTGAGCAAGTGTGTATCCCAGATCCGCGTGGCAGCGTCGCAGTTGCCTGAGGGGCTCTTCCAGTAACGCTTTGTGTGCCGAGGCTATGCGGCTGCGATAGAAGCGCATGGTTTCGGCATTCTGGGCAGCAGGCCGCCCCAGGACTTGTTGGTAGGCACACCAATAGTAGCCACAGGATTGCACAAAGGCGGCGACTGCTGCCAACTCTCTTTCGTGGCGGTGCAACAGTCTCGGGTAACGGCTCGCTTGGTTTGCGGCGCGTTCGCAAAGGTCCAGAGGCATGGTCGCCGGCTCTCCCGCAGGAGTTGCCACGGGATGAAGATAGGCACGCACCAGGCCATCATCGCCAAAAAGATTGCGAATGAATGCGTTCAGCGCGCCCTGTGCAGCATCGGGCATACGAGCGTAGATCTCGTCGCGATATTGCGTGATCACGTCACAGTCATGTTGCTGCACGCGCTCCGACATGAGCGTGCGGAGGGAGATGCGGTTACGGTTTCGATGCAAGTGAAGTGATGCGGTCATATGAAACTCCTTGGCACTCGAAGTGCAGATTCGGCCAATCGGGCTTACAGGGTGGGCGCAGGCAAGGCTCCGCCCTGCCCTGCGCGTCGGGCACTTGGCGTAGGTTCAAAAAAGCGATGTGGTTAGGTAGTGGTTGCCACTGCCGGTGAAGCCTCAAGCGCCAGGATCACGGGGGTCACGTTCCCCGTGACGGGCGCTAACGAGATGTGCTGCTTGAGCAAGCGCTCCATGGCAGAGCCGTCCCGGCGCGTCAGGTTGGGCACATACCGGCTGTAGACACGGAACAGCATTTCGGTGCTGGTGTGACCCAACTGTCGCGCAATCCATTCCGGCGCTTCCCCGGCAGCAAGCCACAGCGTTGCCGCCGTATGCCGCATCTGGTAGGCCCTGCGGTGCTCCAACCCCAGGTGACGTAGCAGCGGCGCCCAGACCCGGTTGAGGAAGTTCTGGTTATCAATGGGCTTGCCACTGCGCAAGCTGAATACATACTCCGAGTCAGGGTGCCGAGTCTTGAACTGCGCCTGCAGGGCATCGAACACCATCTCGTTCATCTGGATGTCGCGCATGCTGCCATCCGTCTTGAGCTCGTCTTCCTCGTTGAGGACGATCGACTCACGCACCAGGATGAGCCGACGCTCGAAATCGATGTACTTCCATTTGAGGCCATGCGCCTCCCCGGTTCGCATGCCTGTGAAAAAGCGCACGGTGAAGTAGTTGCGATAGTCCGCCCTCGCGGTGGACAGGATGCGCTGCACGTCCTCCAGCGTGAAGGGCATGACGTCGCTGCGCTTCATCTTCAAGGGTTTGATATTGCGGAAGGCGGACGTAAACTCGAATCGGTCGGCCGCTTCGTTGAGGATCTGTCGCAAAGGCTTCATGATGGAGTTGATGCGTCGGTTGGATAAGGTGTTGCTGGACTTTCGGGCGGGAACTTTGGCGAGTGAAGCCCGAAATGCCAGTACGTCTGCCTTGGTGATCTGGCCGACCTCCTTGTCCCCAAAAAAGGGGATCAGGTATTTGTCCAGTGCACCGCGTTGCGTGATGCTGTAGCTACGCCGCCATGTCACCTCGGCCTCTGCGAACCACACCTCGGCGAAGTCGCGAAACAGCGGGGTTGTGCTGGGGGGCTGCTTCAATGCGCCTGGTGCGGGCCCGGCAAGCATGGGCTCCTGCGGGGGTTCGATCTCCGCGACAGGTAGAGGCTTTCCGAAGGTTTTTTGGTAGTCGAAGGCGCCCAGGGCGATTTCTGCTTCGATGCGCTCCAGGACCTTTTGCAAGCGCTTGCGGTTGGCGGAGGTGTCGGTCAACGTGGTGTATTCCCGCAGCCGCTGCCCCGCATATCGGAAGTCCAGGAACAGCGTCCCTTTACTTTCCAGGCGGCGGATACTACCCATGAATCACACCTCCATTGGCCAGCGGTATGCCCTCTGCACATACGGCCGAATACTGAGTCATGTCTGTTTCGATGTGCTCCCAGATATAGAGAGTTTTGCGTCCACCGAACGGGCGGATGTAATGCCGACCCTCAAGTAGGACGCTGTCCTTGAGCCTGTCCCGGATGGTCCTGGCGTCGTACTTGATGCGGTCAGACAACTCGTCAGTAGTCAGATAGGTACACGATGTCATTTCTCTCTCCTTGCGATGGTGGACAATCAGGATCCAAAAAAGTCGCGCACTGCGTTTTTTTGTCATCCTGAATGGCATTATGAGCGCGAAATAACCCTTGTCAATGCTTTTTTGCCATTCTGGGCGATATTTCTACACGGAGAATGTCTTGATCAAGTGCCACCTGTCCAAGCTTATGGGAGAACGAAAGCTCAAGATCAGCGACCTTGCGCGGGACACTGGTCTCCATAGGAACACGATCACGCTGCTCTACCAGGAGACAGCCACACGTGTTGATCTGGATGCGATCAACACCTTGTGCGGCTATTTCAGCGTTCCGGTAGGTGAGTTGTTCGAATACGTCCCAGACCGTACGTCGGTCCAAGAATGAGCACCCGTCCCCCTGCGGAACAACACGAAGTTGCCTCAGAGATCGGCGTATAACCACCATCAATGAACCAACAAACCCTCTCCGCCTTCATCTGGTCCGTCGCCGACCTGCTGCGCGGTGATTACAAGCAATCCGACTACGGCAAGGTCATCCTGCCCTTCACCGTGCTGCGCCGCCTGGACTGCGTGCTGGAGGCCACCAAGCCCGCCGTGCTGGCCGAGCTGGCCGACAAAGAAAAGCTGGGCGTCAACCCCGAGCCCTTCCTGCTGCGCAAGGCGGGCCAGAGCTTCTACAACACCTCCACGCTCGACCTCAAAAAGCTGCTAGGCGACCCGGATCACATCGCGCAAAACCTGTTCAGCTACGTGCAGGCGTTCTCGCCCGCCGTGCGCGATGTGTTCGAGCGCTTTGAATTCCACACCCAGGTCGAGCGCCTGGCCAAGGCCGGGCTGCTGTACCAGGTGGCCGAAAAGTTCGCCCAGATCGACCTGCACCCCGAGGTGGTCAGCAACATGCAAATGGGCCTGGTGTTTGAGGAGCTGATCCGCAAGTTCGCCGAAATCAGCAACGAGACCGCCGGGGAGCACTTCACCCCGCGTGAGGTCATCCGGCTCATGGTCAACCTCATCTTCATTGAAGACGACGCCATCCTCAGCAAACCCGGCGTGGTGCGCACCATTTACGACCCCACAGCGGGCACGGGCGGCATGCTCAGCGTGGCGGGTGAATACCTGGCCGAGCACAACCCCCAGGCGCGCCTCACCGTCTTTGGCCAGGAGCTCAACCCCGAGTCGTACGCCATCTGCAAGGCCGACATGCTCATCAAGGGCCAGGACGTGGGCAACATTGCCTTTGGCAACACCCTCAGTGACGACGGCCACGGGCACAAGAAATTTGACTACATGCTGTCCAACCCACCGTTTGGCGTGGAGTGGAAAAAGGTCGAGAAAGAAGTGCGCAAAGAGCACGAACAACAGGGCTACAACGGCCGCTTTGGCCCCGGCCTGCCCCGCGTGTCGGATGGCTCCATGCTGTTTTTGCTGCACCTGCTCAGCAAAATGCGCCCCACATCAGAAGGCGGCAGCCGCTTCGGCATCGTGCTCAACGGCTCACCCCTTTTCACCGGCGGCGCGGGTTCGGGCGAATCCGAAATTCGCCGCTACGTGCTGGAGAACGACCTGTGCGAAGCCATCGTGGGCCTGCCCACCGACATGTTCTACAACACCGGCATCAGCACCTACGTCTGGATCATCAGCAACCGCAAGCCCGCAGCGCGCAAGGGCAAGGTACAGCTGATTGATGCCAGCGGCATGTGGCAGAAGATGCGCAAAAGCCTGGGCTCCAAGCGCAAAGAACTGAGCGACGCGCACATTGAGCGCATCACCCGCCTGTTTGGCGACTTCGCCGAGGCCCAGGATGACAACGGCACCCCCATCAGCCGCATCTTCGACAACGAAGCCTTTGGCTACCACGCCATCACCGTCGAGCGCCCGCTGCGCGACGAAGCGGGCAACGTGGTGCTGGGCACCAAGGGCAAGCAAAAGGGCAAGCCCCAGCCCGACGCGCAGCTACGCGACACCGAAAACGTGCCCTACACCGAAGACGTGGGCGAGTATTTCAAGCGCGAGGTGCTGCCCCACGCGCCCGACGCCTGGATCGACCCCGAAAAAACCAAGGTGGGCTACGAAATCCCGTTCAACCGGCACTTCTACGTCTTCAAGCCCCCGCGCCCGCTGGCCGAGATCGACGCTGAGCTCAAGCTGACCACCGACCGCATTCTGGACATGATCAAGGGGCTGTCGGCATGAGCTTTCCGCGATACCCGGAGTACAAGGACAGCGGGGTAGCGTGGCTGGGGGAGGTGCCGTCGCATTGGACCATCTGCGGGACAGGCCATCGACTCCAGTCACCTCCTTGCTACGGAGTTTTGGTCCCAGACTTTGATCCAGATGGCGTGCCCATGCTCAAGATCATGGACCTCGCGAATGGGACTCCCGATAGGTCAGCTCTCGCCACGATCAGCGAACGCCTTTCCGATGAGTTCCAACGCACCATCGTTCGTCGCGGGGACGTTGTTCTATCGGTCGTTGGAACGATTGGGACCGCACTTGTCATCCCTGAAGCTCTAGACGGAATCAATTTATCGAGAGCGCTGGCACGCCTGCTTCCAAATGTAGATCTACTACCCCAGTGGCTGGTGTGGGTCTTCTCGTCTGACAACTTCACACGGTTCGTTGACCTTGTCTGCGTTGGTTCTGCACAGCGCGTGCTGAACATGGATGATTTGCGCTCGTTTCGGGCACCGTTTCCACCTATAGAGGAACAAACCGCCATCGCCACCTTCCTCGACCGCGAAACCGCCAAGATCGACGCGCTGGTGGCCGAGCAGGAAAAGCTGATCGCCCTGCTGCAGGAAAAGCGCCAGGCCGTCATCTCCCACGCCGTGACCAAGGGGCTGGACCCGAACGTGCCGATGAAGGACTCGGGCGTGGAGTGGCTGGGGGAGGTGCCGGGGCACTGGGAGGTTTGTGCATTGCGCCGCGTGATCGCCGCAATCGAACAAGGTTGGAGTCCGGAATGCTATGCCCGCGAAGCTGAAGAGCAGGAATGGGGCGTGCTCAAGGCCGGTTGTTTGAATGGCGGAAATTTTCGGCCATCTGAAAACAAGGCCCTGCCGCCGGAGTTGCCTCCAGAAGAGGCATACGAAGTCCGAGTTGGCGATGTGCTCATGTCCCGCGCCAGTGGCTCTCCTGAGTTGGTGGGGTCCACTGCTTTGGTCAAAGCCACCCGAGAGCGGCTCATGCTTTCGGACAAGATCTTTCGACTCAAGTTGAAAGAGTTCGTCAACGCAGCTTTTTTTGTTGCGGCACTCAACTCGCGCCCATTGCGGATTCAGATCGAGAACGCTCTGAGCGGTGGCAATGGCATGGCGAACAACCTGCCCCAGTCGAGCTTGCTGACTTTTGCAATGGCGGTGCCGCCACTGGCAGAGCAAGCGACGATCACAGTGTTTTTGGAGCAAGAAACCGCCAAGCTCGACACCCTGACCGCCGAAGCCCGCTCTGCCATCACCCTCCTGCAAGAACGCCGCACCGCCCTGATCTCCGCCGCCGTCACCGGCCAGATCGACGTGCGCGGGCTGGCGGGCAGCGCAAATGCTCCTGATTCAGTAGCTGCCAGCGCTTATCCAGCAAGCGCTTGAGGCCAATTTTGCTTCAAACCCACCCTATCCCCTTGCCGCATGAAGCCTTCAAGGCAACCATCGTCGCCTTATGAGCAACAAACAGAACGGACCGCCATAGCGCCCTTGCATGGGCAGATGGGTAGTGAACCGGCGGCCAGGAAACTGAGAAATAAATCGCCCATCCCCGCATTTCTGAGAAAAATCCCCTGGCGCTGAAAATTCCCCCCGATTGTTCGGGCGCAACGCCGACGCCAAGTTCTGCGGGCGCTGTCCAGCAAGGCGCCTCCACGCAAACGCCCTCTGACAGCCCTCCTGCTACCATTCAGTCATCTCATTTCCAGACGGTCCCTCACCCAAGGTTTTTCATGCAAGCGCCCAACATGCAAGCACGCCAAGGCAAGCAAGCGCAGGACGAAGCGCTGCGGTCCTTGCACCGCTATGTCTACGAGCAGCTGCAGTCAGACCGCAAGGATGAGATCCTGCAACATGCGCGCCAGCGCATCGGGCTGTGGAAACAGGGCCGCCTGTGCAGCGATTACTACATCCGGTTTTGGTCTGGTGTGGTGAGCTCGGGCGACAGTGCTGTTTACAAGCAGAAAGTGCTGGAAGCGTCGGAGCGCCGCTCGCTGGGAATGATGCAGAACACGCCCTTTTCGTTCTTGCTGCGGGAATTGCGTTGAACCGCGAACAGCTTCATGCACTGCTGACGCAGGCCAAAGCCATCGTTCACCACACAGACTTCGTGATCGTTGGCTCGCTCTCCATCCTGGGCGCCGTCAGCGACCCACCCCGCACGATGGTGATGTCCATTGATGTGGATACCTATCTGAAGAACGACCCCCAGCGCACCTACGAACTGGCCCAGGCACTGGGCCAGGGCTCTGTGTTCGAGGATGAATTCGGTTATTACCTGGACCCGGTATCCCCCAGCCTGCCCTCGTTCCCGGAGGGGTGGCAGGAGAGGTTGATTCCGCTGGATTTCGGTGACGTGAAGGCTTTTTTTGTGCAGCCTGACGATGTGGCAGTTTCCAAGTACATGCGCGGCGAAGAACGCGACCTGCGTTGGCTGCTCGCTGGCCTGAAAAGTGGGCTCCTCGACATGCACACCATTGAACGTCGGATTGCGAGCGCACCGGCATTGGAAGGGGAGCTGCCCGCTGCCCGCAAAAGGATGGCGCGGCATCGCAAGGCATTGAAGCTCACCTGACCCCCGCTGAATCCAAGGCCAGGCATGGAGTGCAGTCACGGTGTCCCCATGAGACAAACAGCATCGGAAGGAACCTGCAGCCCATGAGCTTGCACAACGAAATCGCGTTCGAGACCGACATCTGCAACCACCTGGCAGCGCAGGGCTGGCTCTACGGAGCACCGGGCAGCGATGGCGACGCCAGCGGCTACGACACCCCCCGCGCTCTTTACCCGGCCGACCTGCTGGCCTGGGTGCAGCAGACGCAGCCGCAAGCCTGGGAGGCGCTGAGCAAGAACCATGGCGCCGCTGCCGAAGCCATGCTGCTCGATCGCCTGCGCAAGGCGCTGGACGACCGGGGCACGCTCGAAGTGCTGCGCGTGGGCATCGACCTGCTGGGGCTTAAAAGCCCGCTGAAGCTGGCGCAGTTCAAGCCCGCGCTGGCGATGAACCCCGACCTGCAGGCGCGCTACGCCGCCAACCGCCTGCGCGTGGTGCGCCAGTGCCGCACCGGGCACGACGACATCATCGACCTGGTGCTGTTCTTGAACGGCATCCCCGTGGCCACGGCAGAAATTAAAACCGACTTCACGCAGGACATGAATGCGGCGGTGGACCAGTACCGCTTTGACCGCATCCCGAAGCCGAAGGGCCGGCCGTTTGCCGAGCCGCTGCTGGACTTCCCCCGCGGCGCGCTGGTCCACTTTGCCGTCAGCAACCGCACGGTGATGATGGCCACGCGCCTGCAAGGCCCCACCACGCGCTTTCTGCCCTTCAACCAGGGCGACCACGGCGGCGCGGGCAATGCGCCCAACCCGGCAGGCCACCGCACGGCCTACCTGTGGGAGCAGGTGTGGCAGCGCGATAGCTGGCTGGAGATCATCGGCCGCTACCTCGTCACCCAGCGCGACAGCAAGAAGAAGGTGACGGGCTTCATCTTCCCGCGCTACCACCAGCTCGATGCCACGCGCAAGCTGCAGGCCGCCGTGCTGGCCGAGGGCGCCGGGCACAAGTACCTGATCCAGCACAGCGCGGGATCGGGCAAGACCAATTCGATTGCCTGGACGGCGCACTTTCTGGCCGACCTGCACGATGCGCAGAACCATAAGCTGTTCGACAGCGTGCTGGTGGTCAGCGACCGCAACGTGCTCGATGCGCAGCTGCAAGAGGCCATCTTCGACTTCGAGCGCACCAAGGGCGTGGTGGCCACCATCAAGGGTGACGCGGGCAGCAAGAGCGGCGAGCTGGCCGAGGCACTGGGCGGCGGCAAGAAGATTGTGGTGTGCACCATCCAGACCTTCCCATTCGCCCTCAAGGCCGTGCAGGAGCTGGCCGCCACGCAGGGCAAGCGCTTTGCCGTGATTGCCGACGAGGCGCACAGCAGCCAGACGGGCGAGGCCGCATCCAAGCTCAAGCAGCTGCTCAGCGCTGAAGAACTGAAAGACCTGGCCGATGGGGGCGAGGTGGGCACCGAAGACCTGCTGGCGGCGCAGATGGCGGCCCGGGCGAGCAACGGCAGAGCAGACACCGGCATCACCTATGTGGCCTTCACCGCCACGCCCAAGGCCAAGACGCTGGAGCTGTTTGGCCGCCGCCCGCAGCCGGATCAGCCCGCCGGGCCGGGCAACCTGCCCGCGCCGTTCCACATCTACAGCATGCGCCAGGCCATTGAGGAGGGCTTCATCCTCGACGTGCTGAAGAACTACACGCCCTACAAGCTGGCCTTCAAGCTGGCCAACAACGGCAAGGAGTGGGACGAGAAAGAGGTTGAGCGCAACGAGGCCATGAAGGGCTTGATGCGCTGGGTGCGCCTGCACCCCTACAACATCAGCCAGAAGGTGGCGGTGGTGGTGGAGCACTTCCGCGAGAACGTGCAGCCCCTGCTCGACGGCCACGCCAAGGCCATGGTGGTGGTGGGCAGCCGGCAAGAGGCGGTGCGCTGGCAACTGGCCATCCAGAACTACATCCAGGACAACGGCTACCCACTGGGCGCGCTGGTGGCTTTCTCGGGCGAGGTAAACGACCCGCAGAGCCTGCCTGACCCGGTGTCGGAGAACAGCACCGCGCTGAACCCGAACCTCAAGGGCCGCGACATGCGCGAGGCGTTTGCCACCGATGAATACCAAATCCTGCTCGTGGCCAACAAGTTCCAGACCGGGTTTGACCAGCCGCTCTTGTGCGGCATGTACGTGGACAAGCGCCTGGGCGGCATCCAGGCGGTGCAGACCCTGAGCCGCCTGAACCGCGCCTACAGCGGGCCATTCGGCCTCAAAGACACGACCTACATCCTCGACTTTGTGAACGAGCCCGACGATGTTCTGGCAGCGTTCAAGACCTATTACGAAACCGCCGAGCTGGCCGGGGTGACCGACCCGCATCTGGTCTATGACCTGCGCGCCAAGCTCGATGCCTCGGGCCATTACGACGAGTTCGAGGTCGAGCGCGTGGTGCTGGCCGAGATGAACCCCAAGGCCACGCAGGCCATGCTGGTGGCCGCCATCGAGCCCGTGGCCGACCGGCTGCTCAAGCGCTACAAGGCGGCGCGGCAGAACCTGCAGGATGCAGAGGCCAGCACTATCCCAGACGGCCCGGCAGCACAAGCCGCCAAGGATGAACTGGCGGCCCTCACCCTGTTCAAGCGCGACCTGGGCACCTTCGTGCGCGTGTACGCCTTCCTGGGCCAAGTATTCGACTACGGCAACACCGCCATCGAAAAGCGCGCCATCTTCTTCAAGCGCCTGCTGCCCCTGCTGGACTTCGGCCGGGAGCGCGAAGGGGTGGACCTGTCGAAGGTGGTGCTGACCCACCACCGGCTGAAGGAGCAAGGCCAGCGCAGCCTGGCGCTGCACGACACCGACGGCGACTACAAGCTGCAGCCCCTGACCGACACCGGCGCGGGCGCGGTGCAGGACAAGATGAAAGTGCTGCTATCAGAGATCGTTGCCAAGGTGAACGACCTGTTCGACGGCGAACTCAGCGACGACGACCGGCTGGTGTATGTGAACCACGTCAAAGGCAAACTGCTGGAGTCCGACATCCTGGTGCAACAGGCCAGCAACAACAGCAAGGGCCAGTTCGACAACTCACCCGACCTGGACAGCGCACTGACCGACGCCATCATCGACGCCTTTGATGCCTACACCACCATGAGCAAACAGGCGCTGGACAGCGAGCGGGTGCGCTCCGGGCTCAAGGCCATCTTGCTGGGGCCGGCGCAGTTGTATGAGGTGTTGAGGGAGCGGGGGGGCAACAGATTCAATGCTCAGTAGCCATGTCTTGCGCTCGTGAAACGCTACTAGGCTCAGTGGAGTTGATTTCTATGGGGCTGGCAGGTGATGGCCAAGAGCAAGCTTCATGTCTTACGGGCGAACTTCCGCTTCAGGCTGATCCCGGACATCAAGGGCTAGGATCTGGATGACCGCAAGCACTTAGAGCGGTCATTCGTCGATCAAAAGCCCCAGCGAGTCAGTTCGGCGTGGAAATCAACAGCCGATAACCCTGCTCACTCCTCGCTGATGCCAGGCAGCTTCACCTCCACACCACCACAAAACTCGAACCCAGAGCGCCCGCCTACATAGTGCGACGTCATGCTCCTGGCCGGTAATGTCTTGACCGTAGTCTCCAGGCGGCACTTGGGGCAGACCAAGCGCAAGGCGAGCTCGTCCGCCGACATGTCCTTCTCACTTGCGTTGACGCCGCAAGACCGACACCTCACCAGCCACTGACCGAGCCCAATCGCATACCGCAGCTGAGCGTCAGCCTCAGGGTGAGATACACATGCATCGGAGACCCATCCGTACAATTTCGATACTGAAATATTTGAACTCGGCAAGACCAAAAGCCTGTCGCCATGCGGTTTGAAAACGAATCCGGCCAAACCGCTCAACTTGTCGCGAATACCGGCTGGCACCCGGTCGGCAGCAGACGGGTACTGAGCCAAAAAGATGCGGCAGAAGTCATGCTCCAAGACCTGCCGGACGCGTTCAACAGCGAAGAACTTGAACGGATTTAAGACTCTTGGATCTTGATCTTCGTCTGTGATCGAGCCCCCAGCCATTAAGTCCTCTGCATAGAACAGCGAACGATTCGGGTCGCGACACACCACCTCGTCCTCCTTGGTCAGAAGCAGGACCAGCGCTCTTTCCTGCAGCAACTTTCCGCGAGAACGAATCATGATCCGGACCTCGCCAGGGCGCTCGGCGTCGATCTCAAGATCCCATGGGCCAACGCGGTGTTGCCGGCCGGAACTGCCGACCTCGGTGGCCCCCATATCGCG
This sequence comes from Acidovorax sp. BoFeN1, assembly GCF_003345135.1. Lineage (NCBI taxonomy): Bacteria > Pseudomonadati > Pseudomonadota > Betaproteobacteria > Burkholderiales > Comamonadaceae > Acidovorax > Acidovorax sp. BoFeN1. The sequence goes on along the minus strand of NZ_QOZT01000025.1, from coordinate 22,856 downwards.
AAGCGCGTACAAAATCAGAAGGAGCACATAGCGAAGGAAGGCGGCCTGCCTCGCCGCGAGAACCTCATAACGCACAGACTCGCTGATCTTCTCCCTCGCCCTAGCGTTAACCAGCGCATCCCAAAACGGCCGCAGCTCTCTGTATCGCTTGTCATACTGGAATATGTTGGTGGGCCGCAGCGCAATCGGCACTCTGGCCGAGCGGGGAATGCGCGTATAGACCCCCGAACGCCGAAGCCGCTCAACGTGGGCTCTCATCCGCTCCAGCCGGTCAAGGGTGTCAAGCGTCGCATGGCTGTCTTCGGCCTCGCTGAACCACGCCCTGCCCCACAGTGCACAAATGCGACTTGTAAGGAGTCGGTGCCTTTCATCGCCCTTTTCCAACTGCATGGCGATGCGCTGACCATCTTTGATCGCGCGAACCTCTGAGATGCGTCCGTCCAACCAGCGCGCACAACCATCCAGCAGGCGCGCAAAAACGATGTTCTCGTAGATAGCATGGTCATCCTCGGAAACCCTCGCCAACACCTTGGCGGGAATGACGCCGCTGATGCTGCGTCTTGCCCAGAGTTCTGAGTGCTGGGAAAGGTGTTCCACCGCTGACGCCTGTACCCGCTTGGCACGCGCCACCGGAAGTGTCTCGGGCACATAGTGCATATCGAGCCTTGGCCGGACAGATACTTCGTCCCACTGTCCCGAAGCTAGAGCCTGCTCCAGATCAGGCTCGGGACGCATCATCTCCATGTGCTCTCGGAGCACTGAAGGCAGTATCGGAGAGGGCAGGTCGCGTAAATTTCCGTCAACAGACCACCCATCGACCACCGCCGCAATGGACAGATCCACAACGCTGCGCGACACTGACTTCAAAGGCGAGTAGGTAAATCGGACAGGCACCCTGATGTCAGGTTGGTCTTCTGATGTCAGCGAAGCAGAGCCTTCCCCGGATCGCCAGAGGACCGTGCCCCGAGAGAGTTTCACCTCTCCATTTAGGACGCAATTCTGGGTCAATCGGTAGCGTCCACTTTGGATCCCAGTCGAAGGTAGATCTACCTTCTCCCCCGTGACCAGATCGTAGACTTTCACCCACCACTCTCCAGACGCCGCTTGTCCCGCTGCAGCGCATCCAGACAGTTCCTAGGCTCTCTAGCCAGCCCCAACTCCAGCCACAACTCTTTCAAGTCGTCTTCAACCTGATGGAGTTGTCGCGCGGTGACGTTATGCCGGCCGGTCACCTTGCCATCACGGATCACACGAGTGAGCAGTAGATGATCAACGGCCATCTCCTCATCACCGCCGGCCGCGATGACAACGGGAACAAAACGCTGCCACTGACGTTCCAGACGCGATCCCCATCCAGCCGCGAACTCGTTCGCCAAGGTTCGAGCGAGGCTGCTCTGGTTGAGCTTCTCTAGCTGGCCGTGTGTGTGCTTCTCTCCCGCCCGCGCAGCCTCGTCAAACGCGTCCAGTAGGCTGCCGACAGACACAGTCCTACTTTTTGACGGTTGCACCGCATCAGCGATATCGCTACCAGGTCGATGGACTTCCATTACGAATGACCTGTCGTAGGTCTTGTCCGCAAAGGCATTCGTGGTTTCATCCTGATTGGCCGTTCCAATGAACCATACATTCTGCGGCAGCGCCAAGTCACGACCATCGATCAAAGCCCGAGGAGCGTTCTCAATGCGGTTGTCCACGAGCCGGATGTTTCGCGCCACGCCTTCCCCCTCCAGCGCGGATAGGAAGTCGGCGAAGTACTGTTCGGGTCTGGACAGATTCATCTCATCCAGAAGCACGACGTGCAGCCTATTCTTGTCTTGCTGGGTTTGTGCCCGGTACACCGCTTGCAGCGTCTTGAGCTCATAGAACTTTCGATCGAAGGCGTTGAAGTAGCCAAGCAAGTCCGCGCGCTCACGCCAACCAGCCTGAACGGCAATCACCGTCAACTCGGCGCCAATAGCCTTTGCGAAGGCTGTCGCTAGGCTTGTCTTGCCGGTACCGCTGATGCCCTGAAGGATGTGCAGCTGGCTCATAGCCAACCCTCCGACGAAGAGTTGAATGTCTCTTTCGCGGAACTTCAGCACCCCGCGCTCACCCGCGTGCGACATCGCATTGCGCAGGTCAACGGTAAATTTCTTCAGATCACGAACGGGCTCCGTGTGGACAGGAACAGTGAATTCCCGATCCATGCGATCCAGTTCAGGAAAGATTGATGCCGCCTGTTGTCGATTGGTCAGGTCATTGACCTGGCTTTGAAGCTGCTGAACTTGCTCGTCCAATAGGCGGCGACTGCTCTCCATCACCAAGCGGGTACGCTCCCATGTCTGCCGCTCACCTACAGAAAGCTCCCAACGATGCTTCTCAGCCTCAAGCACGGTGAGCAGGCTTTGCCTTTGGGCCAAACGCCCTTCCAGTTCTTCGACGCGCTTCTTCAGCGCCGCGGGATCCCCGCGCTCAAGCGATGCGCGTAGCTGCTGCAACTCTTCGTCACGCTGATCCAGTTGGGCCTGCAGACTTCGCACCTCGTTCGCAAGGCGGGTCGGGTCTCCTCCTGCGCGTCGTTGTGCGTCTCGAACATCGCTCAATTCGGATTCCAAACGCTGGATCTCTGCACCAGCCTGATCGATCTGGCCTTGCAGCCGATTCTTGTCTACGTGACTGGCCGACACCATCTCGTCAACGCGCTCCTGGACCTCGCTCGTAAGCGACTGGCGCCGGGCTTGTAAGCGCTTCTCGCGCTCCGTCATGAGCGACTCTTTTTTCTCCAGCTCCGCGTCCCGCGCACCAACTGCAGCGATTAGCCCCTCCCAGTGAGCCTTCAGCGAAAGTCCCTGATCGACAATCAGCGCGGATTCACGGCGAGCGGCCTCCATCAGCTGTGCACGTTCGTCCTCGTTGGACAGTTGCAATCTGTCCCGCTCATCGCGCAATGACGCCAACTGCTCCTTGGCCGATCGGAGCATGGCAATTTCCTCTTGCACCAACCCTTTGCGAATCAGATCCTCTTGTTCGGCGAGTCGAAGTTGCAATTTCGCGAGCGCACGCTCCTTTTCCTCGACCTGCTGCTCACGAAGCTGCAAGCTCGCCTGGAGTCGATCGATCTCCACCCGGCTTGCTTCCAGAGACTCCTTCTCCCCAGCCAGCATGGCTCTTTCAGCATCCAGTGCAGCACTCTGATCACGATCTCGTTGGTCCAAGTCCTGCAGCTTCGTAGCTGCTTGTGCCTCGCGAGCCGACGCTGCCTCACGTGCCTTATGCATCGCCGCGCCCAGCGCGCACAGCTGGGTCTCGATGACGGAGTCGAAGCGTGCCCGATGTTCCGGAGTAAGCAAATCGCGGAGTGCCGAAACTTCAGCCTCATTCCAGGCCACGGCCTGGTCTCCCAGCGCGGTGCTGGCACCCTGCTGCGTTGCCAACAAGCGCGCAAGCACACCACTTGGTGCCGACACAACTGGTGTCCCCAGTCGTCCTTGGGAGATATTTTTTTGTTTCTTCGCCATCTTGTTGAAATCAATAGTGACTGTTGAAGAGTGCGACCCAGCGAAGGGCCATCTCTGCGAAATCTAGTACTGGGTCACGCCGGAGGCGGAACGTCGTGGCGTGCCCTCCCTTGTTGCGCTGGCCGATCAATGTCCAATCCAGGGCATTGATCGGGGCCAGCCGCAGCGGGTGTGACTCGTGCTCATGGGTGGACAAAAGTGCTGCGACCAGCAAAGCCTTCATCGGCTGATTGCGCTCGGAAGCCGCTTGCAGAACCGTTTTGCTCGACTGCGCCTCCAGCGCGCGAACACAGGATGTGCTCAGTGGTTCAGCAAGCGGCAAGTCTGCGAACCAGGCTTTCAGTTCCCTCCGCCCCCATCGCTCTGGCCACTGTGCAGCATCCGCCGGCCACCTCAGCAACATCCATTGCAGCAAGGCCTCAAGGCAACTGCCGCTGTGAACCACTGCGCTGGACAGGTCTTCGGGCAGAGGAACTGCATCGTTCCGCAAACGCTGCGCCAGCCTCAAGACCCGTGCCGTGTACTCCCTTACCAGTTCCACCGCGGGGTCGTGGCTCGGCGGGATGAGCTCTGACACTTCAGCCTCCAAGCGCAAGGTTGCCGACAGCGCCTCATCCTGTTCGCATGCAGTATCTGGCCGAAGAAAGAGTCGCTGGCTCAGCCAATCCTCCAACCTGGAATCTGCTTGCACCAACCGTGTCAGCGCCTCGCGCATCGTCCTATCGGGGCGATCAGGTCGGAACGGATTCGAAACCAGCCAAGGGTGAAGGTCGCCATCGACAGCGAATGCCTGCAACCACACGCGCCCAAACTGTGGGGCATCGTCGAGGAACTGAAGCGTCGCAAAATCACCTGGTGTTTCGTCGTCCTCAGCACGCGCACGCTCGCGCTGGAACTGTTTCAGCGCTGGGGCAAGCGTTTCTCTCTGAGCTGTAATCTCACCCTTTGGTCGGCGCAGAATGAACGGGGAAACTTGTCGCCCGGAGTCACGATCTACCAAAAAGCGCGGACGCGGAGAACTCTCGTCAATCGGGAACACCTCAGGAGGCCTTTCGCTCAAGAATGGCATCCAGCGAGCAGACACCAGATCCCAGAACGCGAACATCACCCGCTCTGCGCCAGTAGAAGAGGCCCGGCCCTCCAAAGCGGCAACGCCATCCTTTGTCAGTTCGAACCGCTGATCGACCCAACGCCTCGGCTGCAGCTCCTTTGCCAAGATGAACGCAACCAATTGCCGATCCAAGGCCGAAAGCTTGGCAATGGCATCAAGATCCTTGACACCCGTCTGCAGCAATCGAAGCACCACCTCCTGGAACAGGTTGACCTCCAACCCGAAGGCAGGCACTTGGACAGCGTGAATTTCAACCGGCCAGAGTAGATCCGCACGTCGCGCTCCGGCCCGACGCCCCCAGCAAAGGTAGGTTTCAGCCACGACGCGCCTCCTCGCCACAGAACGCCAGAAACGCGTGCATCTCTGGAACGCATGCCTCAGCGATGTGCCCCTCGAACATGGCCCGGTCGCCCACCGCGATGAGAATTCGCTTCTGGCGACTCATAGCCACATTGAGTCGGTTCGAAGTCCGAAGGTGGCCATATCGACCACTGGCCTGGACCTCGAAACGGTCGCGCTCAGAACCCTCGGCTTCAGACGCAGGAATCTCGACTTGTCGCTCGTTCGAACGGACGGCCGAGAGCAATACGACATCAAACTCTTTGCCCTGAAACGCATCGACAGTGCCGACACGAAGTCGCTCGCCGCCGCCCGGGAGTTGGGCAAAGGGTTCACGGGCGCGCCAGGCACCATCCACCAGCTCCATCACCGGCTGCTGGCCACTGCCCAGGGCTTTGCAAATGGCATCACGCTGACCTGAATAGAAGGTGATTACCCCGATGCTGGCATCTGCAGGTAATTGGTCGATTAGGATCTTTACCAGTAGCGTAATCCGCTTGGCTTCAGCATCCCGAACACGTGTGCGACTCCCAGGGTGTGGGCGACCTTCCGGACCATCTTTCGCGGGGACATCCACCCATGCAGCCACGGCATTCCCGAAGCCTGGAATGGAAAGTGTGAAGTCCGCCTCGGCCCTTCCGGAATGGACTCGCCCGAGCCCGGCCTTCTCATAGAAGTGCTTGCTGACAAAATCGCCCAGGCGAGGGTGCATGCGAAACTGCTGATCCAGCATCACCACGCGGTTGATCCCATCAATGGCCTTACGGCGCTCGAACTGCCGCCACAGTCTCTCGAAGAGGCTTTGTTGGTAGGTTGAACTTGCTACCTGTTCACCACGTTCTGAGCGAATCTCGTCCTCAATCTCGGGGTCCAACAGATGTGGGAGCTGCCTTGGATCGCCAACCAGCACGATGCGACGCCGGGCCAGCGCCATAGGGATGAACAAATCCAGTGGATTGGCACGAGCAGCTTCGTCAACAACCACACTCCCGAAGCGGAGGCCAGCGATGGCATCCTCGCTGCCATCCTTGAGCAGCGCCATCTGGCGGCTCACCGCCTGCTGGCAGGTTGCACCGACGACGCTGCTGTAGGTCTCCACCGCTTGCCGAACACGGCGCTCCTGGACTTCAAAGGCTTCCTGGTACCGTTCAACGGCTACGATCGAGCCCCACTCGGAGTTGACCACCGCTTCCGCAAGCAGTGTTTGAAGCTCCCTCAACAAGTCGCGCATATCGTCCGGAAGCCGGTTGCGCTGAGCCAACGACCTTCGCTCTTCACTCAGTCGGTCGAGCAACCGCATTTGCAGCTGTTCCAGCGCAAGCAGCAGCGTCTCGTCGGGTTCATTCGCGAGCTCAGCTCTTTCCAGCGTTTCCTGGTCCTCGGGCTGTAGCCAGCCTTGATATCCAGACACCCTGTTGAGCAAGCTCGACGCGCGCTCGGGTCCATCATCTAGGAAGGACACGGCCTCGGTTCTCAGCGAGCGCACCGTACGGCGTAGCCCTAGGCGCCTCTCAGGGGGGACGATCGAAGCGCCACCAGATCCATACCCGGCATTTCGCACGCTGCTCCACCGTTGTCGCCATTGGAAGCCGACGCGAACATGGCCATGCCGCTCCACCTCGTCCAGCCGTTCGATCAAAGTGTCCAGATCCTGCTTGCGACGCTCTGGAGGGGAACCGAGCATGAGCAGGTTGCGCGTAAGGGTCTGTGAGTCAGAGAAGGCCTGGTATTTTGGGTGCGCCGCCTTCAGCTCAGACAAGACTCCGCTGACCCGGGTCTCGTGTTCGTGCATCCACGCACCCAGAGGATCCTCCCCAGATTGATCTCGCCGTCCACCGATCTTGATCGCCGGCAGCCCATAGACTCGGGTTCTTCCAAGCGCGTTTTCAACGGCGTCGTGCTGAAAGCTTGAGATCAGCACTTCCTGGGCGATCACCTGTCCTTCGTTCAACTCTGACAGACGCTGCTCTAAAGCTGCAATCACCTGGGTCTTGCCAGTCCCCGGTGGGCCGATGATCAACGCCACATCGGGCGTGTTCAAGGCCACGTCCAAGGCTTCAATCTGTCGATCAGTCGGGCTCCCCCGATAAAAGGTCTCACGAACATGGCGTGTGAGCGGCGGCAGGCGCGAAGCTCGGACGCGAGGAAGAGGAATATCCAGGAGCAGCGCGCTCAGACCTGGTACCCCATATCCGCCTTCAATGCTTTGACGTGCACGAATCCGCCGGAGATGCTGCGTGCGGTGCCCTGCCAAGGAAAGATACACGTAGCCAGGGCAAGGTGGCTCGCGGTCGTCGGTCTTGAGAACGAGTCCATCAGTGCCCTGGTAGATACCTCCCTTGATCGCCGCTCGCCCTCTGGCCACAGGTGCTTCCAGATCACGCTCGGCGCTCCAGTCCGGCGGCGTTGCGCCAACTTCCGCCAGCTCCGAGCCATCGGTTTCCTCGAGCCATCGCTTCATGAACTCCTGCAATGCGATCGGATCTCCCTGAAGGATCCAACCGCCCCCCTCGGCACTGACAGGTGTAACACGCGTGTACTGCAGCGCTTGGACTTGTGCGCCCTTTCGAAGCGTCCGCTCCCACTCACGCTGGCCGTAGAGGCGCCACAGGTCCAGGTAGCCGCCTGGCGTCGTGGCCGCAGCCCGCAACTTATCGGTCTGGCCGACGCCTACAGGCTTCACATTGGCTGCAGCGTCCAAGATGCGTATGTCTCCCAGCATCAACGTGAAAGGTTGCTCCACGGCCCTGGGACGTCGCGCTAGCCGCTCGAACCAGAGCGCTCCTTGGTCGTCCTCGCGAAGATCCAAAGCCATTCGACGACCAACGAGCTGGACTTGCCCCTTCCGGTCCGCTCCGTAGATCGCAAGGAAAACCATGGACGAGTTGTCCGTAGGATCGTCGCAGACGAATTCCTCGCGCAGCCAGGCTGCTGCAATGGTGATGTCATCCGTATCGATGCGACCGGACTGCCGCATCTGGTCGACGGCACGGGTATCGATGAGGATGTCCAACTGGGGGAGCGCCAGCGTCTTTTGCGGTGTGAAGTAACGAAGACTGACCCGCCCCGGTCGAGCGTCCTGCAACACCCATCGGATCTCGGGATTGGTGGCACGTTGATCCAGGTCCTTCGAGCCGGAAGTAAGCTCCAGGTACGTCAGGTTTTGTCCCTGCGTCAGGATCCAGGCATCGGCTTCCGAGCTCAACAGAACGCCCCCCCCCCTCACCCAGGACGTGCTGAGTGTCGAACCGTCGTTGACCTTTGCGGTCAGGACTTCGGAGGATAGAAATGGTGATTCGTTCAGCTTCATCGGATCACCACTCGAAGCGCCATGCGTCATGCGTTGCGCGACGGTCGCCCACATGGATAAGGTATGTCTGCCCACTGCGCGGAAGATCATGACGCGCGCGCAGCGGCTCAGCCAGTCGAGCACCACGCCACTGGAGCGAAAGGGGCAGGTTGCCGATGGGAATCAGAGAGAGTTGCCGTCCTGCAAGGCCGAGTCCGAGGAACGGAACCGCGTCGGAGTGACGTGAACTGCCCGGCGGTGCCAGTCGCAGCTCACCACGCCCGACATTGAGCACCTGGCGCCAGCCAGACTCAATCAGTCGGTCCGCCGGTTTCGCGTTGTCGGGCAGATCGTCTTTGGCGGCCACGACGAAGTGCCGCAGCAGGAGCTGATGGTCTTCTGGCGCAATCTGTTCACAGAAGGGGCAGTGACGCGCAGAGTTCCAATAGAAAGAACCGCCACAGCAGCGTTCGTCGTGGTCGCACCGCACCTGTATCGCTGCTGCCGACTCGAAGGCTTCTGCCCACTCCGCCATAACCGGGCGTTCACCCGGCTCGTTCAGCCCTTGGCGGAAGCACTGATCAAACAAGCGCCGTAATTCCGGCGTGCACACCAACTCGCGGTCCAAACCGGACTCTGCCCGATTCTGATCGTCGTCGGAGTGATCGATCCATGGATGCGCGCCCTTCAACGCATCGGCTTCCAGCTCGGCATCGCCATCGACAAGCATCCCGCTCTTGATGGGATGCAAGTGGGTCAGCAGCTGGAAGGCAATAACCGCAAAACTCCAGATGTCCGTGTAGGTGCTGACACCCAAGTCACCACGCAATAGCTCGGGGGCGCCGTAGTCAGGCGTGTAAATCTGCAGGCTGCTGTCGCGCACTGCGTAGCTAAGATTGTCCACGTCGATGAGCCATACCTGCGAATGGGCGTGGGTGCTAGAAACAAACACGTTCCTGGGCGAAAGATCGCCATGCGCGATACCCAGCCCATGCAGTGCTGCAAGCACCCTGGCCAGCCGCGCCAGCAGGGCGAGGCGCCGCGCCAGCCCTCCAGACTGAACGAAGCCTTGCAGCTCACGCCCTTCACGCATGGCCTCGTCGAACTCCGTCATGATCGACTCGAGGGGAACCAAACCATCCATCAGCTCCATGACGTATCCCGGCCTTGGCTTGCTGATGTACGCCAATGGCATCACCACGGGAAGACCCATGTCCTGGATCGGCAGGTAGCGGATCCGATCCAGTTGACGGGCCCACGCCACCGTTGCTTGGTCGTCGGCCTTGGCATTCGCCAACTTCACGATCTGCCGAGCGTTGCCCTTGATGCGGACGACGGTCCCCTGTCCTCCCCTTGAGAGGCGCTCGCCTAAGGTGTACTCTCCTCCGCGGTCATCGAAGACTTTTTGTTCGCGCGCCGTCCGCACTTGAGGCGGTTCACGCTCAGCGTTTGCCATGTCATCTCCCCTTCTTTAATATCAGCGCCAGGCTCTTGTCGTCAGAGTGGCCGGGCGTGGCCCAGTGGGTCAGTTCGTGTGTCAGCCAGCGCCGCGACCTCTTGCGGCTCAGGCCTGAAATACGGCGGTACAGCGCCTCTGGAAACGCATGCAGTGCTCGTCCGTCCAGATCGTCTGCAATCCCGTCGGTCATGAGGATCACCTGATCCCCCGGCCGAGACAGCTCAAACTCATGCGTCGACCAAGCGCTCCACGCCCGGTCGATGCCCAAAGCACGCGTCTCATTGCCGAAGCCACTCCTCGGGGGGGTCAAGACTCGCACCTGTCCGTGGGATCGGATCAACACCATGCCGTCGCCCAACTGCCAGGTGCGCACATGGCCGTTTGCGTTGCACGCGGCCATCAACAGCGTCGTGGCCGCCTCGTCTGCACGATCCCGACCAACCGCCTGCAGCCAAGCGCGGTAGATGCGCGTCGCCAGGTCTCGCATCTCCTGTTGGTGGTCCAGCTCATTCCAAAGCAGGTCCATGGCGATGCGAACCGCGCAATGTGCGCCCTTGCCACTTTGGATACGACTACCCAAGCCGTCGGCTACGCACGCGATCCACCCGCCACGCCAGCCCCTGACCCCGCTGGCATCTTGGCACTGCTCTCCGGCTTCGGCATGGGACGGACCGATCACCGACGTACCGACGGCGCTCAGCATTCAGAGTGCGTCCAGATCGAGGTCGTCCTCAAGGTCATCACTCATACCGAGGGGTTGTGCCGTATTGGGCGATCCACTGGTGGACCGTGCCATTACGCTCATCGTGACCGCCCGGAAGAACTTGACGATGTCCCGCACGCCATCGGCCTCAAACACTGGCGCTTCAAGATCGTTGGTGAACTGGCGCAACATGGCTCGGTCAGCGTCTGCACCGATCGCCATCGCGAAACGTGTGGCCTTCTGGCCCCGTTCGCTGGCCTTCAGGGCCGCCAAAGGCTCTTGCCAGTCGTCCGTGGGCTCTCCGTCGGATACAAGCACCAAGACTGGCCTGTAGGCCCGGGATGGCACCAATTCCTTGTCTTCCAGCCATTGGCGCGCCATGGCGAACGCTGAGCCCATGGGGGTGCGACCTTGTGCGACCAAGACCTCCACACCCTCAATTCGGTGGGCGCCTACCAAAGGCACATGCGCTTTAGCGGCATCGCCCCAGAACGTGATCAGGCCCACTTGGATCTCCGCACGCAGGCGACTCTCCCGACCAAAGCTCAAGATCATGGTCTTGAGCGCCTCGTTCAATGCATCGATCTTGCCGTTGACCGACATGCTGCCGCTAATGTCGGCCAGCACGATAACCGGCAGCGGACGCGATTGCGGCGCGGCAAAACCTTTCAGCTTGGTGGGCGCCCCCTTGGGTTCAGCTTCCGGCGTCAGCAATGCATCATGCTCCTTCGCACGAATCACAGTGGCCTGGTGGAAGCGAGACACGATGTCTTCGCGAAATTTGGCAAGTGCCATGTTTTCAACTCCCTTGTTTGGTGTTTGTCAGTCTGCACTCGGCGCTGATCGTGCGACGAGATGAATGGTCCTTCGAGGCATCTTGTGACCGAACAGCATGACGTTGCGGCAGGCATGCTGTTGGACTTTCGGATTGAGTTCGACGAGTCGTGCCATACGCATAGTGGTGCACCGCTACATCTGTTGCAGGATCTGCAGTGCCTCAACCACGGCGCTCGCCTGAAGCTCAAGGTCGATTTCGTCGTCGCCAAGCTGCTCGAACAAGGCCTTGAATCGGGTACTTGCGCCCGGATAGAAGCGGCCAAAGTCAGCTTTGACTTGCTTCCACAGATCCATGGCGACAAAGCCCGTGAAGCCGAGCGGCAACACTCGCAGGCCTTTGCTCACGGCAATGTTGAACTCCTCCACCATGCCATTGGACGGAACCACCGCAAGTGGATTGCCAGCGATCTTGTTGCCGAACATGAACACGGCGAGTCCCGCGAACTCAAGCAGATCTTCCCGGTACGCTCGCCACAGCTTTTGCCCCTCGCTCGATTGCGGAAATGGGCGGATGACAAGCTCATCGGCAATGGTGCGTCGTTCCTCCCAGTAGATCTGTTGCAGAGCACCGTCCACGACGGTGCTGCCAATTCCGAGCCCCAGGCCTGTCACGAGGCGGAACTTCTCCTTCACCAGGCTCTTACTGAGCTTGTGAACGAAACCGAGAGCCTGATCGCTGGTGATCTTTTCGCCGTAAGTGTGGGCAGCACCCGAAACAAAGATCGTCTTGGACTTATACCGAGCTTCCACCCGACGTAGGACGGTAGGTATCTCGGCATACTCATCAACGAGCACCGCTCTGATGTTGTACCGCTGGAGGTCGCAGATGAAGTATTCCTGCTTCGCATTGCGGTACTCGAAGTCGCCCTCCTTGTCGGTGGTCTCTCTTTTCTCTCTGCGTACAAAGCAGTAGTGCTTGCGCAAGTGGTTCCCATGTCGGGTGTGGAGGCGGCCCAGAACATAGTCCAGGTTCGGGTCCGAGAAGCTGAACCCGATGAACAGAAACATCTTGGAAAGCAGGTCCCCAGCCAAAGCCGTGAGGAAGTCTGCGCGCGAGAGATGGTAGGTCTCGTAGTCAGCCTTGCACAGTACCGCATCGTTCGCATGCGCCACGTCGCCATGCATCTTGTAGACAATGGCACTCCTGCCGTGCAGCGTCTGCAGCAACTGCTTTGGATCGTGCTTCACATCAGGACTTTTGCCCGACGCCCGCAAGGCGTCCTCGATAGTGGTGTCGTAGTTGGTCGTCCAATACGTCTCGATAGGCAGTCGCGCCAAGATGCGGTGGTTTTCCGTGACCTTGGTCTGTTTGCTGGAGAAGCCGTTCAGGATGGCGTTCGTGAGGTCGTTTCGATTGCTCCCGTGATGGTTCACGTGGTACTGCGCAATCTTGACGAGGTCGTGCTCCCGCTCCAAGTCCAGCTTGAGCTCATCGGCAAGTGGCTTCAGCAGGCCTTTCCAGTTAACGAATCCGGCGTCGACTGACATGCCGGCACCGGCCAAGATGGCGACGTTTCTCTCGCGCAGTTCTTTGGTGAAGTCCTCAATGAACTTCTCGATCGTTACGACGGCCATCTATTCATCCTCCCGAGTCTTCACTGCCACTCAATACTTCGCCCTGATCGCGATCGCCGCCTCGATCCAGGATTCCAGGTTATTTTTGATGTGGGCGTAGACATCCGTGCTGCTGGAGCTCGGCGGGTCATAGGCCTGCACGATCGTCGACAACTTTGCACCACTTGCCTTGAGCGTGACGTGATCGAATGGGTTCGAACCTTTCGAACTCGTCTTGCCCTCGCTGTTCTTGAGGTTGTGGACGTAAATTCCCAACACGCCCTTGCCGTCGTTCCAGCCCTTGGCGATCTCGTGGTTGATCCACTTCCGGTTAGCGGTTCCCGCACCGATGAGAACCACGACGCAGCTGCGACCACTCATCTGGTCGGCAATCCACTTCTCGATGGCTTTGTCGCCACCCTTCGTGATGGTTTCCCAGTCGTTGTCCTTCGCGGGCTGGTTGCCCTCGATTGCGCCGATATTGCGCACTTGGGACGCGCGCCAGTTATCCGGGTTGTAGTGAAAGCTGTAGAAAACTTTGCGTGCCATGGCTGTTCCTTTGGGGGTGTACGCGACCACCTAGTTGATCACGTTGATCTCGGCAGCCCCACCGCGGGACCGCCTTCACTTCACATACTGCGAACACCGTGCCACCTACAAGACCCTTTATAAATCAACAACTTAGAGAGAAAACCAACCTGGAAATATGAGACTTCAATAATAAATATTGCATTCACGAAAAAATTCTTACCGCTCTTTTCTTTGGCGCATGGGCATCAGCGATCCACGAGGAGTTGCCATTCAATCGCCCGTCGTGCCGAAGAAATACCCGACCATGTTGGCAAGTTCCGGATATGCCGCGCGCATCGGTTCGAAGTTCAGCGATTTGATGTCTTGCATCGACATCTGGCTGGCTCTCGTGGCATTCATGCCTCTTGTTCTACGAAAGCCGTGCCAGCCTCCTCTAGTCTTGTTGTTCCTGCGCTTCGAGTCCCAGGCGCTTAATCCAGTTGCCCAGCGTTTGATGATTGGCGAACCCCAACATCTTGGATGCAGCGATCTTGCGGTCACCCGATTGTTTAAGTGCTTTGGTAATGTAGCTGCGCGAGACTTCGTCCAAAAGTCCTTGCAAATCAAAGTCTTGCGTCAACGGCCTGCTGAAGGGGCTTTGGTCGGCCGGCTGGACTTGGAGCAAGGCGCCCGTTATGTCCTCGGCCTGAATAACTGGCCCAGGAGACCAGATCGCGGCCCGCAGTAGGGTGTGATATAGCTCGCGGATGTTTCCCGGCCAAGGATGAAGGACAAGAAGCTTTTTTGCACTCGCGGAAATTTTCTTCTCTTGTGTTTCCGGCTTGCCGCGCGCGTCCGCATTGATCTGGGCCAGGAATGCGTCTGCGAGCAAGTCAATATCGCCATCGCGTTCCCGAAGTGGCGGAAGGCGAAGAATCCCCACGGCCAGCCGGTGGAACAGATCTTCTCGGAAGCGGCCCGTGGTGACATCCGCCGCCAAGTCACGGTGTGTCGCGGCGATGATACGCACATCAACCTTGACTGCTTTTGAGTCTCCAAGCGGCATGACCTCTTTTGCCTGCAAAGCGCGGAGAAGCCGCACTTGAGTTTCGAGGGGGAGGTCGCCAACCTCATCGAGGAACAAGGTCCCGCCATGGGCCTCCTGGAAATGCCCTTTGCGAGCAACAACCGCCCCTGTGAAAGCCCCCTTCACATGACCGAAGAGCTCGGAGTTAGCCAGCTCGGGCGCGATGGCTCCGCAGTTCACCGCAACGAAGGGCTTCCCAGCCCGCTCGCTAGCCGCGCAAATGGCTTCTGCAAAGAGTTCCTTGCCAGTGCCAGTCTCGCCTAGGACCAGGACTGGAACATCGTGGGCTGCGATACGGCGGGCAAGCTGTACCTGTCGGCGCACAGAGTCGCTGCAGTGCAGGATCTTGCTGAACTGCGGTGCGCCCTCCGTCGGCCCTTGGGCCAGGCGCTCGATCCGGTCCGCACTGCGCTGCAGGAACTCGGGAAGGAAGTCACTCGCCAGATCGAACGGGAAATCAACCGATTCCAGACCATGCTCCTTCGATGTCTGGATCAACTTGGCCGGGAAGCGAGTCTTCGCCAGCATGATCCAGATCGCAGCCATGGCAGGGGTACCGGGGCTCAAGTGCAATGTGAGTTCTACGTCTTGCCGAGGCAAGCCAAGGTCCTTGAGGTGCTTGCTTACCTCGTTGTAGATCGACGCGTAGTCGATTGGACTGCGAAGGTCGATCTCCTGAAGATCGACGTCGGCACCCTCGTAACCGCATCGTTGCTCAAGCCACGCGCAGTAGGCGGAGCTGCGTTCATGCCCGTAGTTGGTAAGCAGGTAGACTCGATCAAACTTCTCTGAGCTCAACAAGGCCGTCGCAACTGGGCCAAAGCCGGCTGCGGACCCAGCTTCCGCAGCTACGTGGTCCGCGTTGCCGATCCAGGAAATGAGCCATCGCTTGTAAGTCACTAAGCGATGATAAACATTTCAACATTTCCGCAAAAAATATTGCAGACATGCATCCAAGGGATCTGCACAAACATCCCTAGTACGTACTTTACCGCCAGCATCTCGGAGGGAAGATCGCATTTCACAAAGCAAACCGACCCGATTCGGCCTGAGTCAGGTAAGCGCAAGGTTTGCACCAAGCAAGCTGTTTTCCGCGCCCTCTTGAAGATGCGGGGCGGCCGGCTCTGCCGAGAAGAGTCCGATTCTCCCTGTCAAACCTGACGCACTGCCACGTTCTCGAGCACGCCATAGAAGGAGCATATCGCCACCAACAGCGCGCGCTATTTATTCGAGCGTCTGCTTTCTGTCCGTTAGTGCGCACCCAAGAACGAGGAGTCGATGACGGCTTTCGCTGCGTACCCGACATCTACGCACCTTCGCCGTATTTGGCCTTCATGAGGCCGGCGTGCAGATTCTCGAAGTCCCAGTACAGGGCGACAGAACCGCTTTCGCCGTCATCGTTGGTTCGCACAGTTCCCCCCAGTCGTGATGCAGTCGTCGTAATGCCCGCGGTTAGAGTTAATTGACCGAGGAGAGGAATCCCAAAGAGTCGGGCGCACCTGATCAACGATCCAGAGCCACGCAATGGCTACTCCGACATAGACACCACCGTAAGCGGCGTAAACACGCCCAGCCGCGGTCTCGTGTAGCGTTAGCAACCATGCGAAGAGCGCCAAGCTCAAGAACGCTGGAACCAAGAGCCAGATTGACTTGCCCTGTTTGAGCCAGAGGTATGGCAAGTAGCAACCGACAATCTCGGCCACTGCCGTCGCAAAGAAAAGAATGAAGATCCGCATCGGCTCATTCTGCCAATGACCCATTCGTCGCCAGTCTGCCTCGACGCGGTTGAACGCGGCGGGCCACGTCAACGCGGGATGACCGTGCGCTTATGGAGATTTGAGCTCTTCAGGCGCCCATCGCAGCCGTAGTCGGCTGCTCTCGCTGAAGGTGCGATACGGCGTGGGTGGGGACGCATTCTTCCCAAATCGATCGCGCACAACCTTGACACTGCCCGCACTGCATACCCACACCCAGCTCGAGCTGTATGTCGTCGAAGCCCATGCCCGAGCGGGCGCAGTGGGCGATGGTCTTGTCGCTGACGCGGCGGCACACACAAACAATCATGGGCGGAGGGCAAGGCGGTTGATGTTCAAGAATGATAATGACTCTCATTCGCTACCGCAAATCCGCCTGTCGGGCGGGTGCCACCCGCCATTGCCTCAGCTCACCGAGCCCATCTGGCTCTGCAGGTAGTTCTGCAGCCCCACCTTGTCGATCAGTTCGATCTGGGTTTCCAGGAAATCGATGTGTTCCTCGGTGTCGTCCAGGATCTCCTGCAGCAGATCACGCGACACATAGTCGCGCACGGTTTCGCAGTGCGCGATGCCGTCCTTGATCGTGGCCTGCGCGCCCTGCTCCAATGCCAGGTCACTGCGCAGAATCTCGGGCACGTCCTCGCCGATGTTGAGCTTGCCCAGGTCTTGCAGGTTGGGCAGGCCGTCCAGCGTGAAGATGCGGTCCATGAGCTTGTCGGCGTGTTTCATCTCGCCGATGGATTCGTCGTATTCCTTCTTCGCCAGCTTGTCCAGGCCCCAGTGCTTGAGCATGCGGTAGTGCACGAAGTACTGGTTGATCGCGGTCAGCTCGTTCTTGAGCTGGGCTTGCAGGTGGCCGATGGCCTTGGGGTCGCCTTTCATGTGGGCTCCTTTAATTTGGGTTGTAGTGGGACAGATTGTGCGGCGCGAAGACTCTCGCGGGAAGTTCTTACCGGTCGCCTTGTCGATCGCGCACAGATGTCAGGAGGCCCATGCCCAGTGGTTGTCCAGGCGAAAACCGGCCAGACCCATGCGCGAATGCCCAGCGCTGCGGGCATGGTCGGCACCGGCTGCCCACCATTGACCACGGGCCATCGCGAGTGCACAGGCATCATGTAATGCAAGCCTATCGACAAGCGCCGAGCCTGGTTTTGTGGCGACAACCTGGTGGGCGCGGGTCGCGCTGACCAAAAAGCCTCCGCCGGGTCGAGCGCAAATGTCACCGCCATATCCGTGCGAATGGCCAGAGGATGCCACTGCGCTGAATTGATGGCCATCCCAGGTGGCGAGGATGGGCGCTGCCATGCGGCTCCCGTTGTCGTCGTGTTCTGCCTGCAATGCCACGCCAACACGGCGGGTGACCGGATCGAATGCAAGGTGGCGGACACTCAAGCGGGAGTCGGGAAGTCGCCATTGGTCAAATACTCGACCCGAGCGAGGATCCATCGCAATCAGCGATGGGTCCATGCGGTCGAGTTGCCGATGGCTTCGACCGGTCTCGCTCTGTGTCGGAATGCCTCCGTTGGCAACCATCAACGCGCCCGCCGGAATGTCCCCCAATTGCGCGGACAACAAGAGCATGGCGTGGGGATCCATGCCATGGCTAGGCCATTCGCCGATCTTTTGAAGCGTGTCTGTTCTTCGCAGGCCGATCATGCCTTCACCGCTGGATCGATCGGTCTCCGTGGTCAGCACTTGGTTGGCATCATCCAGCCGCATCAAGTGCCCATTCAACTGGCGATCGTCATCGATCCAGTGCCATGTGGATGCACCGGTGGCGGGATGCCACTTCAGCAGCCAGTCCCCAGGTCGACGCGCGGCGACCAAGACCGTGCCATCCGGACCCACCGACAGACCGTGCGCCCGCGTGGGCAATTCAAGTCGGCGAACGACTTTGACGGATTCACTGCGATCCAGCGCCAAAACACCGACCTCTTGTCGACCTTCTCTGGTCCAGGATGCCACCATGCGCGCCTGATGCGAATTCACGGTCCCGTGGGCCCACGGCTGAGCGATCAGCCCACTGAGCAGGACCAAGGCATCGCGGCGCGTAGGCATATCCGTCACCATGGGGTTCCCTGCATCGATCAATCGCCATCCCCGATGCCAACCTCCAGCGCCGCTCCCACCTCGTTCTGCATCAGCGCGGTGAGTACCTTCAGATCTGCAGAGGCAGATTCCACGCGAGCTGTATCCGCTGACGCCAGCGACTGCATGGCTCCATCGGCTTTTTGAACGGCTTCACGCCAGCGCTCGGCCAGCCCCACTTGGCCTCGACCCCGCAGGTAGGTTTCGATGGACACCGCCGCATCACCTGGCACGGGGTTCGTTCCAGACTCGGCCACTGCCAGTGAACGCAGAGCAGCCCAGTGCGCGCGCCAGGCTGCCACCGTCTGGCCCGAGGCAGCCCGGGCGAAGCTGGGTTTTCCGCCGCGCGTCTGCGCCTCACGCAACGGCTTCTCCAGACCTGGCCAACGCAACCGCTCCAGCCCACCCAGCCACTGATTGATGAATTCCGCAAAAGCAGTGCCAGCGTCGGTAGCGTCGAGAGGCGCACTGGCGAGCGCATTGAAGGCATCGCGCAGCGCGTTGGCTTCGTCCTGAACCTCTTGTGCTGCCAGCACTGCATAGGTGCAACCCGGTGTGCCTGGCTCCACCGGCGCTGACCACAACAAGTGCTCCAGGGCGGGCAGCCCCTTTGCCGGAGTGCCGACGCGCTGCATGTCGTCCAGGTTACGAGGCTGGCGAGCCATCATTCGCTTCAACAAGTCGGGACGCAGTGGCTGAAAGTCGATACTGCGAAGCGAGCGCCTCTCCACGAGCGGACCTACAGAAACCGCGGCGAGCGATTCCCAGGCCAGGGCCGTCTTCACCCAAGCATCACGCGCCTGCCCGAGCGCGGCTGGTCCGGCGCAATGGCGTGCAAGCGCACTCGAAAGATCGGGCGCTGCCAGTGCAAACGCCTGGGCGCGTGGAACGGTGTGCGTGCGATGAAGGCCTGCCACCGCATGTTCGGCGGTGTAGAAGGGAACAGGCTGCTGGGCATGCGCAGCGGCTGAACACAAAAACACGCAGGCCGACAGCGCCTGCTGGAGAAGTGAGCGTTTCATCAAAGGCTTTCCACAAAGGCCACAAGCGCACGGCGGTCGGCTTCATTGAATCGAAGCACTTGTTGCTTGCTGTCCTCCGCTTCACCTCCATGCCACAGCACGGCTTCCAGCACACCGTCGGCACGGCCGTCGTGCAACAGCCGCATGTGACCGTTGACATCACGGATCAGTCCGATGCCCCACAGGGGTGGCGTCTTCCACTGGCGGCCGTTGGCCAGAAAATCGGGACGACCATCGGCCAGGGCATCGCCCATGTCGTGCAGCAGCAGGTCGGTGTACGGCCAGATGGTCTGACCGGACACGGCCTTGCTGGTCAGACGCGGGAAGGGTCCCTCGGCGGTGGTGTAAGACGGCCGATGACACACGGCGCATTGCGCTTGGGTAAAGAGCTGCTGGCCCCGCAGCACCTGGGGATCGCGCACGTTGCGGCGCGCCGGTGGCGCCAACGCCGCCTGGTAGAAAACCACGTCCTCAATCGTCTTGTCCTCGATTTCCACCCCGCCGGGTTCGGCGCCAGAGGGTGCGGCGCGGCAATCGACCTGGGCCAGTGTGCAGGTCTCGTGGGAAAAGCGGGTCGACGTGATGCCCAGATCGCCCTGGAACGCGCCAGCCGTCTGGTGCGCTAGCGTGGCCACGTTGGCTTTCCATCCAAAGCGCCCCACCATCTCGCGCTCGGCGAAGACGTCCCACACGCGGTTGGGTTTGCCCTTGATGGGCCCAGGCTGTCGCGCCTGGGTATCGGCATTTGCCAAGATGTCGCTTTCGGCAATCGCCTCGAGCAACCCCACACCGATCACTTGTGGGGCAATGCGCGGGCTGACCAGGGTGGATTTGCCCAAGGCGCCGTAGCCGAATCGGTCGGTTTGGTAGATCGGTTTTTGCAGGGTGTATGGCGTTCCGTCTGCAAACCTGCCGTGCACGGGTTCCCACCGCAGGCGCACGCGCGCTTCAGGCTTCACGCCCTGCACGGAGGCTGTGTTGAGTTGGTCGCCGTAGACCGGGTGCGGCTTCGGCCCCCCGTGCGCGTCCTGGCCGGGCACCGACAAGCGCAGCAGCAAGGCCAGCGGCTCCTCGTCTGAAATGCCTCGCTGCCAGGGCGGCGGCTCACCCCGGCCATCGTGCATATGGCAGGCCGCGCACGAGCGCGCCAGAAAGTGGGGACCGAGCCCGTCGCGCGCGGTCGTGCTCGCCGGTGTTTCGACCCAGTTGCGCTTGAAGAACGAATTGCCGATGACGAATCGCGTGCGTTCGTCATCAGGCAGGTTGGCCGCGGGGAAGGAAAACGCGTTGCGCCCGGTGGCCCATACGGTGGTGCTTCCACCGGTCATTTCACCAAGCAGATCGGCGCTGGCCGGCTCGGCTTGGGTGTCAACGCTCACGATGAGGGCCGCCGTGGCGGCCGTCACCACCACGGCGGCCGCCAGGGCCGCGCGCCTCACGGTTGCACCAGCGTCAGCTTGGTGATGCCGATCGCCGCCGCCGCCGCCACGATGTCGTTGGACTGAGCGGTCAGGCTCTGGATGGTCGCTTCGATCTTGGCGCGGCCGGCACTGCCCTGCACGATGGCACGGTCAAACGGCGCCGGGATGGATTCGGCCGCCAACACCGAACTGCGGATCTGTTGGCTGGTCTTTTGCGCCAATGCCGCGTCCTTGGCCGCGACCAGGTCGCGCAGGCTGGGGCCCTGCAGCGTGCTGCCGTCGGCGCGCACGTAGCGGCCCAGCCACACGTTCTCGATGCCCTTTGCGTTGGTCACCGCATCGCGGTGGGTGTTGTCCGAGAAACAGCTGTGCTCGTCCTCCTGGTCCTGGCTGGCCAGGGCCACCTCCAGGCGTTCGCCTGCAAGTTCACCGCGCGAGAGCGACCCCATGGCCACGTACATCTTGCGCAGCGACTCGTTGCCACCCTTCTCGAACTTCGCGCGGAAGTTGTTCTTGGCGCCCGGGGCCCATGCCTTGACCAGCATGTTCAGGTCGTCGATCAGCAGCTCGGTCACCACATTGAGGTACTGGCGGCGACGGTCGGCATTGGGCGCCTTGCCGTCGACGAAGTCCTCAAAACTGCGGTTGCCCGGCCCCGTCTCCGACAGGTCCTGGCCCCACAGCATGAATTCGATGGCGTGCCAGCCGGTGGCCACGTTCTCCTCGCCGCCCTTTTCGTTGAGCGATGCCAGCGCCTTCTTGGTGATGGCCTGCTTGCGGTTGTTGACGATGCCGGCGGTTTTTTTGCCATCCACGTAATCCACGTAGGACTCATCCATCGGCCACGCGTTGAGTTGCCCTTCAGGTCCGTTGTCGTCATCGATGGGGCCACCGTAGAAGCGGAACGCCTCGGTCTGGCCGTAGAACTCGCGCGCCTGCAGCCACGCCTTGCGGGCTGCGTCCAGGGTGGTCTGCGAGGGTGCCGCGGTGAACGCCTTGATGGCCTGTTGCAGGGCCTGCGCCCCCGTCAGCGTGTCCTGGTAATTCGCATGCACCAGGGTGGCGTAATGGGCAGCGACGCTTGCAGGCGTGGCCGCTGTCTGGGCATCGACAGGCGCGGCGAATGCCACGGCGAACAGTGCAGCGGCCAGGGTGGGTTTGAATTTCAGGGTCATTGGCCAGCTCCTCGTTGAATGATCGTTAGTCTAAATGAGAACGGTTATCGTTCGTATAAATAGCCGTAGTTTCTGACAATGGCTGGGGGTCATGCAGGTGCGAGCGCGTAGAGAAGTCGACGACTTCTCGGGACAGGGTGCTGCACGACAAGGCCGCGACGCACCAGTTCGTTCAAGGTTCGGTACGTGGTGGTGAACGCGATCGGATTTCGCCGGTTGCAAACCTCAAGGAACACCTCTTCCACCGTGGCCGCGCGCCCGAGGCGCGCCAGCGCGGCATGAACCATCGGTTCGTACACGCTTGGGCGTTTGGTCGGCAGATGCCGCCCCGAACGGGTCGGATTGAGACCTTTCATCAACTGCGCTGGCGGCCGGCACAGGTCAGGACAAGGGTGGCCTGAAGGCTGGCGAGGTGGGTCGGCATGCGGTCATTCTAGTGTGCGAATAGGAATGGTTCGTATTCCTTGTAAGATTGGAGCACTTTGGTGCGTCAGCGTTCCGAAGCTCACTTTCACCGCCATCCCCCCCCTAAAGAGAGACATCCATGCGACGAGCCCGCCCGACCGTTCCCCTTCGCCCGATTGCCCTGGCCAGCCTCATGAGCTGCCTGGTGGCCGCGCCTGCCTGGGCGCAAGGCAGCACCTCCACACTCCCGCAAGTGGAAGTGCGGGCCGGGGAGAACAAGGCCTTCACCAGCAACAGCATCCAGGTGGGCACCTTCCGTGACCAGGACCCCCTGGACGTGCCGCTGACCAACCAGGCCATCACCCGCGAAGTGATCGACGCCCAGGGCTCGACCACCCTCTACGGCGCGCTGCGCAACACGGCTGGCGTATCGCACGCGCAGATCGGCAACGCCACCTACGACAACATCGCCATCCGCGGGGTCTCCTCGTTTTCAGTGCAATAAGTGACGGTACGCAAAGCTAGCACTGGCGCGGGGGTGGTCTGGGTAGACCGTTGATTTCATTGACTTTCCTGTTCGCTTTGTAAACGGGTATGGTGGCCTC
>NZ_QOZT01000024.1:0-45624 GCF_003345135.1 Acidovorax sp. BoFeN1 | reverse complement strand
CCTCTCAGCCCACCCCTCAAACGTCAAATAAATCACCGGCGTCGTAAACAGCGTGAGCAACTGGCTCACGATCAGCCCCCCCACCATCGTCACCCCCAGCGGATGCCGCAACTCACTGCCCACGCCAGTGCCCAACATCAACGGCAACGCACCCAACAAAGCAGCCAGCGTCGTCATCAAAATCGGCCGAAACCGCAGCAGACAAGCCCGGTATATCGCCTCCCGCGCGGGCAGCCCCTGGTCGCGCTGCGCCTCCAGCGCAAAGTCGATCATCATGATCGCGTTCTTCTTGACGATGCCAATCAAGAGCACGATGCCGATCACCGCCACGATGTCCACATCCAGCCCCGCCAGCCACAGCGCCAGCAGCGCCCCCACGCCTGCCGATGGCAAGGTCGAGAGGATGGTGACCGGATGGATGGTGCTCTCATACAGCACCCCGAGCACGATGTACATGGTGACCACCGCCGCCAGGATGAGCAGCAGCGTGTTCGACAACGAAGCCTGAAATGCCAGCGCCGCGCCCTGAAAGCCCGTGTCCACCGCCAGTGGCAACGCACCGGCCTCACGCGCCGCCGCCTGCTCGGCCTGGATGGCCTTGACGGCATCGCCCAGCGCCATGCCCGGTGCGGTGTTGAACGATATGGTGGCAGCAGGCAGCTGGCCGACATGGTTCACGGCCAGGGGCATGCTGCGCTCTTCAATGCGGGCCACCGATGACAGCGCCACCGGTTTGCCGGCGCTGGACGCAACGTAGATGCTGTTCAGCGCCTCGGGGCCCAGCTTGAACTGGGGCGCCACCTCCAGCACCACGCGGTATTGATTGGACTGCGTGAAGATGGTGGAGATGAGCCGCTGGCCAAAGGCGTTGTACAGCGCGGTGTCGATGCCCGCCACCGTCACGCCCAGCCGGCTGGCCTGGGCGCGGTCAATCTGCACAAAGGCCTGCAGGCCCTGGTTTTGCAGGTCGCTGGCCACGTCGGCCAGTTGCGGCAGGGCGCGCATGCGCTGCACCAGGTCGGCCGTGCTGGTCTGCAGCTGCGCCATGTCGGGCGACGAAAGCAGCAACTGGTATTGCGTACGCGCCACGCGGTCTTCAATGGTGAGGTCTTGCACCGGCTGGGCATACAGGCGTATGCCTGCCAGATCGCGCGTGTTGTCGGCCAGGCGGCGCAGCACCACGGGGGCACGGTCGCGCTGGTCGTGGGGCATCAAGTCGATGAGCAGGCGGCCGGTGTTGAGCGTGGTATTGGCGCCATCCACGCCGATGAAGGACGACACGCTTTTGACGGCCGGGTCTTGGAGGATGCGCTCGACCAGCTGCTGCTGGCGCTCGGCCATCGCGGCAAACGAGATGGACTGGTCGGCCTCGGTGGTGGCCTGCAGCGTGCCGGTGTCCTGCACCGGGAAGAATCCCTTGGGCACCCACAAATACAGCACCACCGTCAGCACCAGCGTGGCGCCAAAGGCCAGCCAGGTCAGGCCCCGGCGGTTCAGCACCCACTGCAGCGCACGGCCATAGTGGGCGATGGTGCGGTCAAATAACCGGCCGGTGGCCTGGTACAGGCGGCCGTGGCTTTCTTCGGGCGTGTGGCGCAGCAGGCGCGCGCACAGCATGGGCGTGAGCGTGAGCGACACCACGGCCGACAGCAAGATGGCCACCGCCATGGTGATGGCAAATTCATGGAACAGCCGCCCCACCACATCGCCCATGAACAAAAGCGGAATCAGCACCGCAATGAGCGAAATGGTGAGCGAGATGATGGTGAAGCCGATCTGTTTGGCGCCCTTGAGCGCAGCCTGCAGCGGTGGCTCGCCCTCTTCCACGTAGCGGGCAATGTTCTCGATCATCACGATGGCGTCGTCCACCACAAAGCCGGTGGAAATGGTCAGCGCCATGAGCGTGAGGTTGTTGATGGAAAAACCCGCCAGATACATCACCCCAAACGTGCCCACCAGCGACAGCGGCACCGCAAAGCTGGGGATGAGCGTGGCCGAGGCGCTGCGCAAGAACACAAAGATCACCGCCACCACCAGGCCAATGGCCAGCGCCAGCTCGGTCTGCATGTCTTTGACAGAGGCGCGGATGGTGGTGGTGCGGTCGGTGAGCACCTGCACATCCATCGACGCGGGCAGCGTGGCCTGCAACTGGGGCAGCAGGGCCTTGATGCGATCGACCGTGTCGATCACGTTGGCACCGGGCTGGCGGCGGATGTTGAGGATGACGCCAGCGCGCGATCCGGTTTCGGGCGTGCCCGCCCAGGCAGCCAGGCGGGTGTTCTCGGCATCGTCCACCGTTTGCGCCACATCGCGCAGGCGGATGGGGTTGCCGTTTTTGAAGGCCAGGATGAGGTCGCGGTATTCCTGTGCGGACTGCAACTGGTCGTTGGCGTCGATGGTCGAAGCGCGCGCCGGGCCATCAAAGCCGCCCTTGGCCTGCTTGACGTTGGCGGCCGCGATCACGGTGCGCACATCCTCCAGCGTCAGACCGAGGCTGGCCAGCGCAGCAGGGTTGGCCTGGATGCGCACCGCCGGGCGGCGCCCGCCTGCAATGGCCACCAGCCCCACGCCATTGACCTGCGAGAGCTTGGGTGCCAGGCGGTTTTCCACCAGGTCGTTGAGGCGGATGACGGGCAGCGAGGGCGAGGTGATGGCCAGCGTGAGAATGGGCGCGTCCGCGGGGTTGACCTTGCTGTAGATCGGCGGCATCGGCAGGTCATTGGGCAGAAGGTTGCTGCCCGCGTTGATGGCCGCCTGCACCTGCTGCTCGGCCACATCCAGTGCCATGTCGAGCGCAAAACGCAGCGTGATGACCGATGCCCCGCCCGAGCTGGTGGACGACATTTGCGACAGGCCCGGCATCTGCCCAAACTGGCGCTCCAGCGGGGCGGTGACGTTGGACGTCATCACGTCAGGGCTGGCGCCGGGGTACAGCGTGGTGACCTGAATGGTGGGGTAGTCCACCTCGGGCAGGGCCGAGATGGGCAGCAGCCGGTAAGCCAGCAAGCCTGCAATGAGCAGCGCCACCATGATCAGTGACGTGGCGATGGGGCGCAGGATGAAGATGCGCGAGAGGTTCATGGCAGCAGTGCCGGCACGGCGCGGTGCATGATTTCAGCGCGCAACGGCCGCTGCCTCGATCACGCCCACCTTGGTGCCTTCGCGCAGGCGGTCGATGCCGTCGGTCACGACCTGGTCGCCATCTTTCAGGTCGCCGTCCACGCTGACCCGGTCCCCATCGGTCACGCCGACGCGAACGCGCCGCTGGGTCACCGTGCCATCGGGCTGCACCAGGTAGACATGGTTGTTCTGCACCGCCGTGCCCGGCACGGTGAGCGCATTGGGCAACAAGTTGAGCTGCAGCCGCACATTGACAAACTGGTTGGGGAACAGCCCGCCGTCCTCATTGGCAAACGCGGCCTTCGCCTTGATGGTGCCGGTGCTGGGGTCGATGGCATTGTCGACCGCGCCCAGGCGCCCGCGTGCCAGGCGCTGCTTTTGCTCGCGGTCCCACAGCTCCACGGGCAGCTCTGCACCTTGGTGCAGGCGCTGGTTGATTTGCGCCAGATGCGCCTCGGGCACGGCAAAGGCCGCATCGATGGGCTGGACGAGGTTGATGGTGACGATGCCATTGGCGTCCGCAGGGCCGACCACATTGCCCCGGTCGGCCTGGCGCAGGCCCAGGCGCCCGGCAATGGGCGCCGTGATGCGCGTGTAGCCCAGTTGCAGGCGGGCCGCATCCACCTGCGCGCGTCCGGCAGCCACAGTGCCCTCAAGCTGGCGCACCAGGGCCGCCTGCGTGTCCACCTGCTGGGTGGCAATCGAATCCTGGGCCAGCAGGTCTTTGTAGCGCTGCAGATCGAGTTGCGCATTCGTCAGCAACGCCTGATCGCGCTGCAGGTTCCCCTGCACCTGGCTCAACGCGGCCTGGTAGCTGCGCGCATCGATCTCGGCCAGCAACTGGCCCGCCTTGACCTGTTGGCCCTCTTTGAAATGCAGCGCCGTCAGCTCGCCGCTGACCTTGGCCCGCACCACCGCCGTGGCGCGTGCACTCATGGTGCCAATGGCCTGGACCATTACGCGCACATCCTGGCGCCGCACCACGCCCACCGACACCGGTTGCACCTGCCCGCCAGCACTGAAGCGCCCCGGCCCGCGCGCCTCCGCCGTTGAGGCTCCGGCCGTGGCGCTGGACCCATCTGGGCCTGCCTGGCGCTGTTTCCACCACCAACCCCCGCCCGCTGCGAGCGCCAGCACCACCAGCAACCACCACCAGAACACGCGTCCTTTCTGGCGCAAAGCAGAACGCACCGGGGAGCGAAAAATACGTTGGGACAGCATGGGAGGCGCGGCAAAGTGAAGTCGGGCAATGGTAGCCACCCACCGCAACGCCCCTGATTGCATCCGGCAATGGTCGGCTGCTGTGCCCGGGTTTTACAACGTACTCACGTTGTCAGCGGTTGGTGGCCAGTAACAGGCCGCCTGCTCCCATGAAGAACCCGCCGGTGGCCTTGTTCAGCCGCACCACCCCGCGCGAGGTGCGGATGAACCGGCGAATCTGCCTGCCGCCCGTGGCATACGCCGCGGTGGATACAAACTCGCTGGCCAGATAGATGGACCCCAGCACCACAAATTGCCGTGCGGCGGGTTGCCCCGGATCGATGAACTGCGGAAAGATGGCAGCAAACAGGATGATGGCCTTGGGGTTGGTAATGCCCAGCAGAAACTCCTGCGCGATGAGGGCGCGCAGGCTGAAGGGGGCATCAACCGCCAAAGCACCCTCACCTTCCACCAGCGCCAGACCGCTGAACTCGCGGCTATGCCAGGCCCGCCATCCCAGCCAGAAAAGATAGCCAGCCCCCACCCATTTCACCGCCGTGAAAGCCGCTACAGAGGCCAGCAGCATGGCGCCCAGGCCCACGGCCGAGATGCACAAAAAAATCGCAAACGCCGCCACACGCCCCACCGTGGCCACCAGGGCCGCACCTACGCCAGCGCGGATGCCGTTGTTGAGGCCACAAAAGTTATTGGGCCCCGGGGTCAGCGAGATGGCAATGGCCACGGGCACAAACAAAAGCGCATCCATGATGAAGCGGTCCTTGCAAGCCAAGCCGATCAGCATAAGAACGTGTTCACGTTCTCAGGCAGCCCCCCGGCGGGCCGTTGGTTTGGCGCCGACTCCCTCAGAGGGCGATCAGGTTCGCGCCAGATCGACCACAGTGCCCCAGGGCACACCGGCCAGTTTTTCATAGTGAGCGACCACCACCAGCCGGCCTGGCTGGGCAGCCACCGATGTCAAGGCCCTCGCGAGGTACTGAAAAGACGGCTTGTCCAGCCCTGCCACAGGCTCGTCGATGAGCGTCAGCGGCGCGCCCGAGGCCAGCGCCCCTGCCATCAGCACCTTGCGCTTGCTGCCGGTGGACAACGCATAAAGCGGCTTGTCCAGATGCTCGTTCAGCGAGAACCCCTCGGTGTGCGCGGCCAGCGCAGCGGCATCCCACAGCGGACAGCTTGCGGGCAAGCCATCAAGCCAGGCGCGGGCAGTGAGCTTGTCCAGGTCATCAGAACGCGGATCGACCCAGAAGACCTTCTGCGCGTAGGCCGTGGGCGCGTCACTCAGGCTCACGCCCTGCAGCGTGATGCAACCAGCCTGTGCGGTCAGTTTCCCCGCCAGCAGGCGCAGCAGCGTGGTCTTGCCGCTGCTCTCATCGCCGCGCACCAGCGCAAGACCTGCGGGCAGCGCCACCGACCATTGGTTCAGCACCCCAGATTCGGGATAAAAAAAACACAGGCCCTCCACCTGCAAAACCACGTTGTCGGCCACCCTGTTCCTTTGCGGAAAAGAAGCAATTTTACGAAGCGCGCCGCGCCCACAGCCATCCGCCGACCTGGTTGATCACCAGGCCACACAGTACGGCTGCGGCGCCCGCCCATTGCAGCGGCACTGGTGTTTCACCCAAGAAAACATAGGCAGCCCACAGCCCCACCACGGGCACCAGCAGCGAAAACGGTGTCACCCGCCCGGCGGCATGGCGCTGCAGCAACTGCGTCCACAGCGTGTAGGCCAGCAAAGTGGCCAGAAAGGCCAGGTAGCCCACCGCGAGAAGCGCCGTGCCATCGATGGCCTGCAACTGCGCCGCCAAAGCGCTGGCACCTTCGGTCCACACGGCCAGCGCGAAGAACGGAACGATGGGCACCACGCTGCTCCACACGATGAACGAGAACGGCGCATAGGCTCCCACCTGCGCCGCGCGCCGCGCCACCAGGTTGGACACCGCCCACATGAAGGCCGCACCGAGCGTGAGCACAAAACCGGCCAGCGTCATCTGCCCTGGCCCTTCGCCATGGGCCAGGCCTATCGTCATCAATCCTCCAAACGCCAGCAGCAGGCCCCACCACTGCCAGGGCTTGGCGCGCTCTCCCAGCAAAGGGCCAGCCAGCAGCAAGGTAAAAAACGCTTGCGTCTGCATGACCACCGAGGCCATTCCCGCAGTCATGCCCAGCTGCAGCCCGAGGAACAGAAAACCAAACTGACCCAGCCCCTGCGCCAACCCATAGCCCACCACAAACCGCCAGGGCAAGGCCGGGCGCGGCACGAACAACAGAAAAGGCAGCGACGCCGCAGTGAACCGCAAGGCGCCCAGCAGCATGGGGCTCAGGCCCTGCAAGCCCAGCTTCATGACCACAAAATTCAACCCCCAGATAACCACCACAGCGAGCGCGCGCAGAAGGTCGCTGCGGCTCAGTGCGAGCGCCGTCATGCGGACACCGCTGGCGCCCCGGCAGCAGCCACCGGTCGCCCTTGGTGTGCGCGGGCCGCCACGAAGGCATCAAACGCCTGGGCGCTGGTCTTGCCGGGCACATAGCCCAGCACCTCTTTGAGCGCGGTGTTCAGTAGCACGGGGCGGTAGCGCAGAAAGTCCAGCTGCTCCGGCCCGTAGCGACTCACGCCCAATGTGGAGCCCACCGCCAACGCGGTGCGCAGCAGGCCTGCCGGGAGCTCCAGCACCGGCTTGCCCAGGCGCCGGGCAATTTCGCGCAGGGGCAGCGCGCCATCGCCTGCAAGGTTGAAGCAGCCCGCACGCTGCGTGCGCAGTGCATGCAGGATGGCGCCGGTCACGTCTTCGTCCCAGATGAAGACAAACGGACTCTCGCTGCCGCGAATGGCCAGCAGACGGGGTTTGTCGAACAGGGCGGTGATCTGGTTGTCCACCCGCTCGCCCAGGATGGTGCCGATGCGCAGCACCGTCTGAGCCAACGCGGGATGGTCGGCGCGGTACTGTGCGAGCATCTCTTCGACCAGCCGCTTGTGGTGGGCATACGCAAAAACCTCGTTGCCGCGCAGTGCATCGGTCTCCCGCAGCCAGGCCGGGTGGTCAGCGTGGTAACCATAGGCAGCCCCGCTGGAGCTGACCACGATGTGTTTCACCCCCGTGGCCACACAGGCGGCCAGCACATTCTTGCTGCCCAGGACATCCACGGAATATTCAAATTCACGGCTGGATCCTTTGCCCGGCGTGACGATGGAGGCCAGATGCACCACGCTGTCGACGGCATGGTCGGCGAGCGTCTGCGCCAGCGCGGGGTCACGCACGTCCTGCACCAGATAGATCACGCCAGGCAGGCGGCGCTCGGCAGGCACCTCGCGCACGTCGGCAGCGATCAGGGTGGATACGCCTTCACGCGCCAGCGCAGCCACTACGCCCCGGCCCAGAAAGCCGTCGGCCCCGGTTACCAGCACGCGACGCATTGTCAATGAGGGTGCATCAGTCATGCGCCGGACTCCTTGGCACCAACGACAGGCGGCACCACGGCGGGCCTGCGGCCCCACCATCCTGCCAGCATCAGGCCCGCGACGATGTCCCAGAATCCCCAGACCCCCGCCACCACGGCCATGCCGCCCAGGCCACCAAAGAAGCTGAAGACCAGCACCAGGCCCAGCCCGGCGTTGCGGATGCCCACTTCAATGGTCACGGCGCGGCGGTCGTAATCCGGCAGGCCACTGAGCCGCGCGCAGGCATATCCGGTGCCAAAAGCCAGCGCGTCGTGCAACACCACCGCCAGCAACACCAGCCCCACATAGTCGAGGAAGTAGCGCCAGTTGCCCGCCACGGCGCCGATGATGAAACCGATCAGGCAGACAAAGCTGAAGATGCGCACGGGTTTTGTCACGCGCTTGGTAAAGCGCGGCAGCTTCTCTGCACACAAGATGCCCAGCACGAACGGAATGCCAATGATGGCCACGATGTGCGCCGCCATCTCCGGCGGGTCAATCGCAATGCTGCGCAGCAGCGGTGCCGCCGTGGGGTGCAAGCCGCCCCAGAACGCAAAGTTGAGTGGCATGAGCACGATGGCCAGCGCGTTCGAGATCGCCGTCATCGACACCGACAGAGCTACATTGCCGCCCGCGCGGTGCGTGAGGATATTGCTCACATTGCCCGGCGGGCAACAGGCCACCAGGATCATGCCCAGCGCAATGCTGGGGCCGGGCTTGAGCAGCAGGGTGAGTACAAAGGTCACCGCAGGCAGCACGATGAACTGCGCTGCAATGCCCACTGCCATGGCTCCTGGCATGCGCAGCACGCGCCTGAAGTCGGCCACACGCGTATCGAGTGCGATGCCGAACATGAGAAAGCCCAGCACCACGTTGAGCGCCACGAGCGATGCGGGGTTGAAGTTGAGACGGATTTCGTCGACAGGCAGCATGGTGAGCCTTTCAGGCCAAAGCGGCGGAGGCTGTCCGCACGGCATTGCGGTAGGTGTCCTTGTGCACGTAGTACGCCATGCGTTCGAGCTTGAGGTACTTGAAGCCGCCCGACAGATCGGGCTGCGGGCCTGTCTTGGCCTGGCGCAGCGCTTCGGCGCGCGGCGATCCCTCTGCCTGCGCCTTGAAGAAACGCGCCATCAGCTCGGCCTGCTCGTAGCGGCCCTGCCAGCCGATGCCGCTGGCTTCGATCATGCCCATCACGGCCAGGTTGTCGAAACGCGGCGAGAGGATGTTGAGGTACAGCTGCGGCGCCATGCCCTGCCAGTTGAGCAGGCTGTGGTCAATAAACGGGTAGTGCAGCTTGTAGCCCGTGGCGCACAGCACCAGGTCATAGTCCTGTGCCCTGCCGTCCTTGAAGTGCACCGTGTGTCCCTCAAAGCGCGCGATGTCGGGTTTCACATGGATGTCACCATGGCCCAGGTGGTGCAGCACCAGCGAGTTCACCACGGGGTGGGACTCGTACATCTTGTAATCGGGCTTGGGCAGGCCAAAGCGTGCGGGGTCGCCGGTAAACCACTGCAGCACCACGCTGTCGATCTTCTGCTTGAGCCAGGGTGGCAGCGGGCGCTTGCCACCCAGCGTGTCGGCGGGCTTGCCAAACACGTACTTGGGCACGAAGTAGTAGCCCCGGCGCACCGACAGATCCACACTGCGCGCGTAATGCACCGCATCCACCGCGATGTCGCAGCCCGAGTTGCCCGCGCCCACCACCAGCACGCGTTTGCCCTTGAACAGCTCGGCACTCTTGTAGGCGCTGGTGTGCAGCAGTTCACCGTCAAACTGGCCTTCAAATTGCGGCATGTTCGGCTCGGCCAGTGTGCCGTTGGCAATGACCACACCCTTGAACTCCGCCGTCTGCGCCGGACCACCGTGCTGGCTCCAGGTGATGCGCCACAGCGGCGCGGCGCCCTCTCCTACGGGCTCGACTTTGAGCACCCGCGTGCCAAACCAGTAATGCGGGCGCAAGCCGAAGTGGTCCGCAAAGTCCATGAAGTATTGCCGCATCTCGCGGTGGCTGGGGTAGTCGGCCACATCCGCGCGCATGGGGAATTCGGTGAACTCCGTGGTGTGCTTGCTGGAGATGAGGTGCGCAGACTCGTACACGGTGCTGCGTGGGTTCTCGATGTTCCACAGGCCGCCCACATCGGTGTGCGCTTCGAAGCCCTGGAAAGGCACGCCAGCCTTTTGCAGGTTGCGCGCAGCGGCCAGTCCGCTGGGGCCTGCGCCGATCAGGGCGACTTGCGTTCGGGTGTCCACCACGGTGGGTGTTGTCTCGGGGTTCATGTGTATTTTTCTTTCGGGTGCAAGGGACTTTTTTTACTCACGCGGTTCGCCAGGCGGATACAGGCCGGGGATGGCCGTGGCCCCCGCCTCGCCCACACGCGGCTTGCGGGGCTGGCCCAGCAGCAGACGGTCGTGCAGCGCGCCAGGCAAGAGGTTGAGCAGTCGGGCCAGCCAGCCGATGCGGGCCGGCAGAACGATGTGGGTGCGGCCCCGGGCAATGCCCGCCAGCATGGCCTTGGCCGCCGCCTCGGGCTCCATGAGGCCGGGCATGGCAAAGCGGTTGCCCGCCGTGAGCGCGGTGCGCAGATAACCCGGGCTGACCGTGCTGACGACGATGGACTCGCTGCGCAACTCGGCACGCAGGCTCTCCAGGTAGCGGATCAACCCACCCTTGCTTGCGCAATAGGCGCCGTTGCCAGGCATGCCGCGCCAGCCCGCAATGCTGGCCACCCCCACGAGCGCGCCGCGTCGCTGCGCGCGCATGGCTTTTACAAAAGGCTGAAAGGTGGTGGCCGCGCCCAGCAGATTGACTTCCAGCATGCGGCGCAACACCGCCAGGTCGTCGGCCTCGGCCGTATCGAAGCCACCCGCCACCCCGGCATTGGCAATGACCAGGTCGGGCGTGCCCCGGCGAGACATCCAGTCGGCTGCCATGGCCTGCATGGCGGTGCTGTCCGCCACGTCGGGCGTGTAGACGGCACACCGCATTGGCGCCAGCGCGGCCAGGGCCTGAAGGCTGGGCCGGTGCAACCCCACCAGCGCCACGACGGCGCCCTGGCTTAGCAGCTCGCGCGCCAGCGCCTGCCCAAGGCCGCCGCAGGCGCCGGTGAGTACCGCGTTCTGGAAAGTCTCTGCCATGGAGTCCCTGTGAGATATGGCTTTGCAGCTTAGCCACAATGCTCAATAATCCCGAAATGTTTTACGGATTCGTCTCGAATTTCGGGATTTATGACACGCCCTGACTCATCCCCCAGCCTGCGGCTGTTTGAACTGCTGGAAATCATGTGCGCCCGGGGCCGGCCTTTCACCCTGGCAGATGCCATCGAGGCCAGCGGCTGGCCCAAGCCCAGCGTGCACCGCATGCTCGGTCAGCTCGAAACCGGCAGCTTGCTGGCCCGCGAGCCGGGTGGCCGCCGCTACACCCCGGCCCCGCGCCTGTTGCGCTTGGCCGAGAGCACGCTCAGTGCAGGCACCCAGCACGGTGTGCGCCACGCCGTGCTGCGCCAGTTGGTGGCCGACATTGGCGAGAGCTGCAACCTGACGGCACTGAGCGGCGCCGAGGTGATCTATCTGGACCGGGTGGAATCGGCCTTTCCGCTGCGCATGGAGCTGCGGCCGGGCACCCGCGTGCCCATTCACTGTTCGGCCAGTGGCAAGCTGTTCCTGGCGCACCTGTCGCCCGCGCGCCGGGCCGCCATCCTGGACGGCCTGCCCCTAACCCGCCACACAGCCACCACGCTGACCCACCGTGCCGCCCTGGAGGCCGAACTGGAGCAGATCCTGCGGCAGGGCTACGCCACCGATGCGGAGGAGTTTGTAGATGGCCTGGTCTGCGTAGCCGTGCCGGTGCTGGGCACCGGGCGCCGCCAGGTACGTTGCGCAGTGGCACTGCAGGCACCGGCCGCACGCATGCCCCTGGCCCAGGCGCTGCAGCAAGTGCCCCGGCTGGGCGAGGCCGCCCAGGCGCTGGGCCGCACCTGGGCATGACACTCTCCTGAATGACGAACATGGACCTGAACTATCTGGATTTTGATTACAGCGAAGACGCCGATGGCGTGGGCACTTTTGATGCCATGGCCAGCGTTGCGCCGGCACAGATCGCTGCGTTGCACGCCGAAATCAGTGCCGTGCTGACATGGGCACACCAGCATTGGCCCGATGCCTGCGCCCCCCTCGAAGAAGGTGGCGCGTGGCACTACGACCTGCAAGGCGTGCAAGAGATCAGCACGCCGCTGTTGCTGGATTTTGATGAAACCTCCGGTCAGCTGTGCACTGTGGCAGGCAACCCCGCAGCACCGCGCACCACCATCACCCTGACGATCAGTGGCGGTGCAGACTTTTGCGCAGCGCTGCGTGAAGCTTTCGGGCTGGAATAACCCAAACACCCGGGGCTCACCCTGAGCCGAGCCCCAAAAGCCCCACATTGCAAACAGGTTAGTGCATACGGTCACAGCAGATCCGCAGGCAGCGCTACAGTCGCGACTGATTAGTTCAACCCAATACTGGAGAGTTTTATGCTGTCACGCCGTCACTTCCTTGGCGCAAGCCTGGCCACCACCGTTTATGCAGCGGGCTCGTTTGTCCCGGTATGGGCCCAGAACGCGCCCAACTTCGGCACGCCCACCCTGCCCAGCCCCGGCTTTCGCCGCATGAAGGTGGGCGATGTGGAGGTGCTTGCCCTGAACGACGGCATCACACGCCGCCCGCTGGGCGAAGAGTTTGTGAAAAACGCGCCGCTGACCGAAGTGCGTGCGCTGCTGGCGTCCCAGGGCTTGCCTACGGACTACATCGATGTGCCTTACACCCCTTTCCTGGTGGTGGCGGGCGGGCGCAGGATCCTCATCGACACGGGCCTGGGCGAGTTTGGCGGCCCCACCACGGGCAAGCTGCTGGACAGCCTGCGCGCAGCGGGCATGCAGGCGGCCGACATCGACACGGTGCTGATCAGCCACTTTCATGGCGACCACATCAACGGCCTGCGCAACAAGGCAGGAGAGCTGATGTTCCCCAAGGCCAAGGTGATGGTGCCCGCCGCCGAGCACGCCTTCTGGATGGACGACGCCCGCATGGCCGCAGCGCCCGCCGGCATGAAAGGCGCGTTCGAAAACGTGCGGCGCACCTTTGCCGCCATGCCCGCAGACACGCTGGTGCAGTTTGCGGCGGGTGCGCAAGTTGCCCCGGGTATCCAGTCGGTGGCCGCTTACGGCCACACGCCCG
This sequence comes from Acidovorax sp. BoFeN1, assembly GCF_003345135.1. NCBI lineage: Bacteria > Pseudomonadati > Pseudomonadota > Betaproteobacteria > Burkholderiales > Comamonadaceae > Acidovorax > Acidovorax sp. BoFeN1. The sequence continues at coordinate 32,636 of NZ_QOZT01000024.1, read as the reverse complement.
GCCACACGCTGTTTGAGCTGACCTCATCGGGCCAGAAATTCTTTTATGTGGCCGACCTCACCAATGTGCCCGCGCTGTTTGCGCGCAACCCCGACTGGGCGGTGGCATTTGACATGGATGCCGAAGCCGCGCGCAAGGTGCGGCGCGAGGTGTTCCAACGCATCACTGCCAGCAACGCCATGCTGGGCGGTTTTCACTTCCCGTTCCCGGCGTTTGGGCGCATGGAAGCTTCCGGCAACGGCTATGCCTTCCTGCCGGCAGCCTGAACCAGCCCTGACCCGCCGCGCCCTGCTGGCGGCAGGGCTTGGCCTTGCCCCCTTGCAAGGTTGGGCCACACAAAACGCCGACACAGAGGCCCTGCTGCGCAAAGGGGGCGTGGTGGTGGTATTTCGCCACGCCCTTGCGCCGGGCACGTTCGATCCGCCCGGCTTGCGCCTGGGCGACTGCAGTACGCAGCGCAATCTCAGCGACGCAGTCCGGACACAGGCCCGACGCGTCGGCGAATGGTTTAGGGAGCGCCAGTTGCAACCCGCCGCAGTGCGCTCCAGCCCCTGGTGCCGGTGCATGGACAGCGCCACGCTGGCCTTCGGTGCCGCGCAGGCGTGGGCCGCACTGGGATCTCCCCACGGTGCCCCCGAAACCACGGGAGCCAGCCATCTGCAGGAACTGCGCAAGGAGTTGGTCACTGCAACCGGGCGCAGCGGCCGGTTTGAGGCGTGGTTCACCCACATGTTCGTTCAGTCCGATCTGGCCAACGACAGCACCCGATCGGGTGATGCCCTTGTTTTGCAGGCCCACCAACACGCCAACCCCCAGGTGCTGGCCAGACTCTCTGTGGCGCCGTGAGCACGCGTGCTGCGGGTGCAGCCAATGCGGCATCCGGCTGACCGCAGGGTTCATCACGCAATGGAGGGCGCGATTCCCACAGGGCCCAACCCCCCCTTTGCCCCATGCCCTTGCATCCGGCAGATCGAGGAGACAAGACCTCCTGAAAGGCCCTGATATCGGCTGTGGCCTAATATCACTCTTTTTTCCACTATCTCAGAGACCTACCATGGGCAACAAGATCGTTACCGAAGCAGACCGCAAGCGCACCCCCCAACCCAAGCCTCTGCCGGGCGTGAGCCTGCCAACGTCTGGCCGTGGTCAGCGCGTCAGCCTGGAGCGTGGCGTGGCTACGCGCAGCAAGAAGAACCCTGGCAAGCGCTCCAAAAAGGGCGGCTGATCGGCGTGGGGCCAAGCCCCCTCGCCAGCCAAAGGTGCCCTCGCCTTGAGGGCATTCTTTTTTCTGCCCCGGTAAACCTGAAACCAGGGCGCACCTGCCCGACGCAGCGCCGCTAAGATGGCGCGCATGATCACTGTCCACCACCTTGAAACTTCGCGCTCGCAGCGCGTGCTCTGGTTGCTTGAAGAATTGGGTGTTCCCTACGAACTCAAGGTTTACCAGCGCGACAAGGCCACCAGGCTGGCGCCGCCCGAACTCAAGAAAATCCATCCCCTGGGCAAATCCCCCGTGATCACCGATGGCAATGAGGTGATCGCTGAATCCGGCGCCATCATCGAATACCTGGTGGAAACCTATGGCGCCCAGATCGGCGGCGACTTGGCACACCTGCAGCCGACACCGCGCACCACCGAGCACCGCCAGTGCCGCTTTTGGATGCACTACGCCGAAGGCTCGCTGATGAACTGGCTGGTGATGAAACTGGTGTTCATGACCATTCCGACCCAGCCCATGCCATTCTTCGTGAAGCCCATCGCGAAGGCCCTGTGCGGCAAAGTACAAAAGAAGTTGATCGACCCCAACGTGGACACCGCGCTCGACTTCATGGAGAAGCACTTGGCCACCCACCGCTGGTTTGCGGGCGAGCACCTGACCATGGCCGACTTCCAGATGAGTTTTGCCGTGGAGGCCGTCCTCTCGCGTGCCAGCCAGGCCCGCGCATGCCCCCACCTGCTGGCCTACAAAGAGCGCATGACGGCACGCCCGGCCTACCAGCGCGGCCTTGCCAAGGGCGGACCGGTGGTGATGGCGGCCTGATCGCCGGAGGTGTAGAGATGCACATTCCCACCGCCACCGCACGCCCGCAAGGTGCGGCGCATGACCGGGTTCTGCCAGCGGTTCAACAGCCCCGTGGCACCCGACCCTCACTACAGTGGCCCCGCCGGGTTTGAAGAAGTGCTTGGCCTGGCAGAAGACGCCTGCGAAGGCCTGCTGCTGTATGTGCGAAAGCAGCTGCCATGGCAGGCCCAGACAGGAGCCCAGGCCGCAGCACCCCGTTGGCCTGGCTAAGCTGCCCGCACCCCGCACACCAAACCATCTGTTTCGCCCTGAGGCCATTCGCGGACGTTTTTCGCCTGGGCAACCTCCATGTCGCGCGGCAGGGTGACGCCATTCTTCACGGCCAGGACTTCCGCCATCACGCTCACGGCGATCTCAGGGGGGGTTTTGCTGCCGATGTAGATGCCGATCGGCCCGCGCAGGCGTAGAAGGTCTTCTTCGGTCTGATCGAAGTGCTCGATCATGCGGGCCCTGCGGGCTTGGTTGTTGCGGCGCGAACCAATGCCTCCCACATAAAATGCGTCGGTGCTCAGCGCCTCCAGCAGCGCCAGGTCATCGAGCTTGGGGTCGTGCGTGAGGGCCACCACACAGGTGCGGCGGTCAGGCTTGAAGGCCCGCACCACATCGTCAGGCATGTCGTTGACCACGGTGACGCCCGGCACGCCCCAGGCGGCCCGGTATTCGTCGCGCGGATCGCACACCGTCACGGCAAAGCCGCTGAACTGCGCCATGGTGGCCAGGTACTCGGCCAGCTGGCCCGCCCCGATGAGCAGCATGCGGTATTCCGGCCCGAAGCAGTTGGTGATCTGCACAGAATCGGCCACCAGATCGCCGGGGGTGGTTGCCAGCGACAGGGTGACCACGCCGTCGGCCAGACGCACGCTGCGCTGCACCAGCCTGCCGGCTTCCAGCGCCGCGATCAACTCTGCCAGGCTGACAGGATCGGGGTCGTATTCCAGCAGCAATTCCAGCGTGCCACCGCAGGGCAGACCAAAGCGGTGTGCTTCGTCGGCAGACACGCCATATTTCACGAACGTTGGCGGGCCACTGGGAATGCGGTGGTCGGCATCGGTGCGTGCAACGTCTGGCGGCGCACTCTGCGCATAAGCCCGGGTGTGCCGGTCGATCAGGTCGTCTTCAATGCAGCCGCCCGACACCGAGCCCACCACGGCGCCGTCTTCGCACAAGGCCATGATGGAGCCCACCGGCCGGGGCGACGAGCCCCAGGTGCGCACCACCGTGGCCAGCAAAGCACGCCGACCGGCAGCACGCCAGCCGTGCAGGGTGCGCAACACCATCACATCCAGGTTTTCCATGGCACCTTCACCAGTTACAACCGCACCATTTCAGATTTGCATTGCGCTGCGCGCCTTCTGCCGCCCACGCTCCTAGTTCAACCACAACGCTAGCACCACCAGCAGCGCTGCGCCAACCACCCACGCCCATACCGGGATGCCTCCAGGGGGATTGTCCTTACCGGCCGCGGCGCCCGATGCATCGTGCAGTTGGTCGTATTCCGAGGGCACCGTGTCCGGCGCATCGTCATCGCGGGGGTAAAGACGCTGCATCTCGTTGTCAAAACGCCTGAAGAAGTCTTCGGCCATGCTTTTGGCGGCGCCGTCGATCAGGCGCTGGCCCAGCTGGGCGATCTTGCCGCCCACGCTGGCATGCACCGTGTAGTTGAGCTCGCAACTGTCCTGCCCTGCCCCATCAACGAGCAGCGGCACCAGCAGAACCCGCGCCGTGCCCTTGCCAAAGCCGGCCACGCCGCCCGAACCGTCAAAGGCGATGGTGTAGCTCTCGGGCGGCACGATGTCGGCCAGCGTGATCTTGCCCGCAAACTTGGCAGACACCGGGCCGATCTTGACGGCCATGGCCACGGCGTACTGGTTGTTGCCCGCGGGCGCGAACTTGTCGCAACCGGGGATGCACAGCTTGAGCACCTCGGGATCGTTGAGCGCCTCCCAGGCCTGTTGCTGGCTGACGGCTAGGGTGCGGCTGGCTTGCATTTCCATGGGGAATTCCTCTCGCGTGGGTCTGAATCATCGTGGTGATCTGCTGTTTTGTGCAACTACTGGCGCAACACCGCGGCCATGCTGCCCGCCAGATCCTGCAGACGACCCAGGTTGTGCACCGCAACCATGCCGTGGACTTGCCGGTGCAGCACCGACGCCCCACGCGCTGTGGGCGCATAGCCGTCAAAGCGCAGCAAGGGGTTGAGCCACAGCAGACGGCCGCAGTGGCGCCGCAACCAGCCCAGCTCTTGCTCCAGCACCTTGGGCGCGCCGGTGTCCAGGCCATCGCTGATCAGCAGCACCAGCGTGCGCCGCCCCACCAGCCGCCGGGCATGGTGCAGGCGCAGTTGCGCAAGGCTGTCACCCATGCGCGTGCCGCCGGCATAGTCGGTGATGGCATGGCTGGCCCGCTGCAGCATGGCGTCGGTGTCGGCCAGCCGAAAGGCGGGCGTGAGGTCGGTCAGCCCTGTGCCAAACGCAAACACATCGCGACGCAAGGCGGCGCCGGTGTGGCGCGGCGCGGTGGCAGCGTGCAAAAACGCCAACAGCAGCCGCGCATACCGCTCCATCGAGCCCGACACATCCACCAGCACCAGCAGCGGCAACGGTTGCTGGCGGCGCTGCAGCAGTGGGATGCGCAGCACCTCGCCCCCATTGCGGGCCGCGTGGTGCATGGCACCGGGCCAGTGCGGGCGGCTGCCGCGCACGCCCGGCCGGGTGCGGCGGGCCGCATAGCGTGGCAGGGGCAAGGCAATGTCACGCGCCAGGCGCTCCACCAGCAGGTATTCGCTGGCCGAGAGCTGGTTGAAGTCGGCCTGGCGCAGGCGCTGCAGGTCGCTGGCCGTCATGGCGGCGTCGAAATCCACCTTGTCGTCCTCGCGGGGCGGCGCATTGCGCGCGGCCCGCACAGGGGCCAGCGCCTCGCTCACGCGCGGGCGGCGCCTGGCGGGCTCAGTCCTGGATTCGGCGCTTGGCAGCATCTGCGCCAGCAGTTTCTGGGCCACATCGGGGTTGCGAAAGTAGGCATCAAACAGCTCACGGAACACCAGGCGGTCCTGCTCGCGGCTCACCAGCACTGCCTCCAGGGCGGCGCAAAAATCATCGCGCCGCAGGCCTACCAGCATCACCGCCTGCTGGGCCAGCGCCATGCGGGCCGCATCCACGCACACGCCTGCGCGGCGCAGGGTGCGGCCAAAGCCGCTCAGGTTGTCGGCCAGCTTGCCGGTGCGCGCATCGCCGAGTTGGGAAACCGTGGTCATGATGGCGCTTGACCAGGGTTCACGCGGTTCGATGCGCCGGGCTGGCTGCTGGCCTCAGCCAGCCCAGCCCGGACAGTGCTGGCGAAGGCTCCTGCGCACCGGGCCACGCAGTGCTGCGTGATCCCTCGTTGGCTGCTGAACCGCCGCACGCCTCAGCCCTCTGCCGCCAAGGGTTTGAGCAATTGCGTTGCCATGTCGGCGGTGAGCGCCGCCACATCCTCGCGCTGCTTGAACAAAATGCCCGCCGTATCCGTCACCACTTCAGGGTCTACCACGATGGTGTCGAGCGCCACCAGCGCCTTGGCCCACTCCACGCTTTCGGCAATGCCCGGCGCACGCTGAAAGGCGTTGGCAAACGGCTGGCTGCGCAGCCGGCCCACAAAATCCGCCACCTGCGTGGCCAGCGCTTCGCTGGCGCCCGGCACCTGGGCGCGCACGATGGCCAGCTCGCGCTCGCGCTCGGGGTAATCGAGCCAGTGGTAGAGGCAGCGGCGCTTGACGGCGTCGTGCAGGTCGCGCGTGCGGTTGCTGGTGAGAATGGTGACCGGCGTGGCCGTGGCGCGCACGGTGCCGATCTCTGGAATGCTGACCTGGTACTCGCCCAGGTATTCGAGCAAAAAGGCCTCGAAGGGCTCGTCTGCGCGGTCCACCTCGTCGATCAGCAGTACCGCGCCGGGCGCGGGGGCCTGCAGGGCTTGCAGCAGCGGGCGGCGGATGAGGTAGCGGTCCTGGTAGACCTCTGCTTCGATATCGCGCGCGGCAGTGGCCGTGGGCGCTACCGAGCCGCCGCCGGGCCGCCCCCAGGCGGCGAGCGCCCCCTCGGGGGGCAGCGACGACACGTCAGTGCGGAGCGTGGGGTTCAACATTTCAGCTGCCCGCATGTGCAGCAGCTGGGCAGCGTAATTCCACTCGTACAGTGCCTCGCGCTGCTCCAGGCCGTCGTAGCACTGCAGGCGGATCAGGCTGCGCGCAAGCACCTTGGAGAGCGCCTGGGCCAGCGCCGTCTTGCCCACGCCGGGCTCACCCTCCAGAAGCAGCGGGCGCTGCAGCTTGAGCGCCAGGAACACCGCCGTGGCCAGCCGCCGGTCGGCAAAGTAGCCCACACCCTGCAAGGCCAACACCAGGGCATCAATGGAGGACAGCGCGGGCGCGGTCATGGGCGCTGGAGGGGAAACAGTCATTGCTATATTTTTTATAGCTACTAGCGCTTTATGGATAAGCGCTAGAGGCCAATTTCATTCAAAGACCCGCCCAGGGATACTGTGCGGTTGCAGCGGATGCGCTCCTGCCCGTCAGCCCAACATCTGCGCTACCGCCCGCTGGGTTTGCACGGTGATGAGGTTGGCCCGGTAGGCGGCGCTGGCGTGGATGTCGGCATTCAGATCGCTCGCGTCCACCCTCACGGCGGCCGCCGATTGCGGCGTAAAGCTCTGGTTGAGCGCCGCCTCCAGCCCGGCATGGCGAAACACGCAGCTGGCCGCGCCGGTGACGGCCACGCGCACGCCGCCATCGGTTTGCGCCACAAACACGCCCACCAGCGAAAAGCGCGAGGCCGGCTGCCTGAACTTGAGGTAGGCCGCGCGCTGGGGGATGGGAAAGCGGATGGCGGTGATGATCTCGCCCTCTTCCAGCGCCGTGGTGTACATGCCCACAAAAAAGGCATCGGCCGCAATCTCGCGCTGGTTGGTGATGACCGTGGCGTTGAGGCCGAGCACAGCGCTGGGATAGCAGGCGGCGGGGTCGTTGTTGGCTACCGAACCCCCCAGCGTGCCGCGTGCGCGCACCTGGCGGTCGCCGATGTGCGCGGCCAGGTCGGCCAGCGCAGGGATGGCGGCCTTGACCTCGGCACTTGCAGCCACATCGGCGTGGCGCGTCATGGCGCCAATGACCAGCGCGTTGCCATCGCGGCAGATGCCCGCCAGCTCGGGAATGCTGTTCAGGTCAATGATCTTTTCGGGATTGGCCAGGCGCAGGCGCATCGACGGCAGCAGGCTTTGCCCACCGGCCAGCAGCTTGCCACCCTGGGCGATCAGGTCCGCGGCGGCGGCGGTGGAAGACGGGGCTTCGAAGGTGAATGCGTACATGTTCTGTCTCCTATGGTTTCCGATGCAGGTGCTTGGGTAGCAACCCGCGAACGGCGTGCGGCTCAGGCCAGCGGCCGCCGCGCAAGGGCCGCCCCACCGCGCTGGCGGCGTCCCCCTGGGGGGAAGGCGCGAAGCGACTAACGGGGGGCTTCATGCTTTTGCGTTTTGAATGGCTTCCCACACGCGGTGCGGCGACGCAGGCATGTCAAAGTCCCTCACCCCCAGCGGGCGCAGCGCATCCAGCAGGGCATTGATCACCGCCGGTGGCGACCCAATGGCGCCCGCCTCCCCACAGCCCTTGGTGCCCAGCGGGTTGTGGGTGCAAGGCGTGCAGACATGGCCCAGCTGGAACGTGGGGAAGTCATCTGCGCGTGGCATGGCGTAGTCCATGAGGCTGCCGGTGAGCAGCTGGCCGGTTTCGCGGTCGTACACGCAGTTTTCCATCAGCGCCTGGCCAATGCCCTGCACCAGGCCACCGTGCACTTGGCCCTCCACGATCATGGGGTTGATGATGGTGCCGAAGTCGTCCACCGCCGTGAACTTGTCCACGCGCGTGCTGCCGGTGGCCGGGTCAATTTCCACCTCGCAGATGTAGGTGCCTGCGGGAAAGGTGAAGTTGGTGGGGTCGTAAAACGCGGTTTCGTTGAGCCCGGGTTCGAGCTTGTCAAGCGGGTAGTTGTGCGGCACGTAAGCCGTCAGCGCCACCTGGCCGAAGGGGATCTTCTTGTCGGTGCCACGCACGGTGAATTCGCCGTTGGCAAAGTCGATGTCGGCGTCGCTCGCCTCCATCAGGTGCGCGGCAATCTTCTTGGCCTTGGCCTCGATCTTGTCCAGCGCCTTCATGATGGCCGCGCCGCCCACGCTGATGGAGCGCGAGCCATAGGTGCCCATGCCAAACGGCACGCGGCCGGTATCGCCATGCACGATGTCCACGTTCTCCACCGCCAGCCCCAAGCGCGCCGCCACCACCTGAGCAAAGGTGGTTTCATGCCCCTGGCCATGGCTGTGTGAGCCGGTGAACACCGTCACGCTGCCCGTGGGGTGCACGCGCACCTCGCCGCATTCAAACAGGCCCGCGCGTGCGCCCAGGGCCCCGGCGATGTTCGATGGCGCAATGCCGCAAGCTTCGATGTAGCTGCTGTAGCCGATGCCGCGCTTCAAACCCTTGGCCTCGCTGGCGGCCTTGCGTGCGGCAAAGCCTGCCACGTCGGCCAGTTGCTCGGCCTGGGTCATGCAGGCGTGGTAGTCGCCGATGTCATATTGCAGCGCCACGGGCGTCTGGTAGGGGAAGGTGGTGATGAAGTTGCGCTTGCGGATTTCGTCCTGCGCAAGGCCCATGTCCCATGCGCAGCGCGAAACCAGGCGTTCGAGCAGGTAGGTGGCCTCGGGCCGGCCCGCGCCGCGGTAGGCATCCACCGGCGCGGTGTTGGTGAACCAGGCATCCACCTCCACGTAGACCTGCGGTGTGCTGTATTGCCCAGCCAGCAGCGTGGCATAAAGAATGGTGGGCACCGCGCTGGCAAAGGTGGAAAGGTAGGCGCCCACGTTGGCGTTGGTGTGCACGCGCAGGGCCAAAAATTTGCCGTTGGCATCCATGGCCATTTCGGCGTGGCTTGCATGGTCGCGGCCATGCGCATCCGACAAAAACGACTCACTGCGGTCGGCCACCCACTTGATGTTGCGGTTGAGCTTTTTGGAGGCCCATGTCAGGCACACATCTTCGGCATACAGAAAGATCTTGGAGCCAAAACCGCCGCCCACATCCGGCGCAATCACACGCACCTTGTGCTCGGGCAGGCCCATCACAAAGGCGGTCATCAACAGGCGCTCGACGTGCGGGTTCTGGTTGCTGACGTAGAGCGTGTAGTCGTCGTTGGCGCGGCTGTAGCTGCCAATGGCGGCGCGCGGCTCCATCGCGTTGGGAATCAGGCGGTTGTTGATCAGATCCAGCTTCGTGACATGCGCGGCGTTGGCGAACACCGCATCGACCGCACCCTTGTCGCCAATCGCCCACTTGAAGCAATGGTTGTCGGGGGCGATGTCGTGTACCGACGCGCCGTCCACGGCACCGGCGGCCGCATCGGCCACGTTGACCACGGCAGGCAGCACGTCGTAGTCCACCTCCACCAGCTCGGCGGCGTCGCGCGCCTGTTGCTGGGTTTGCGCCACCACCATGGCCACATGGTCGCCCACGTAGCGCACCTTGCCTTGCGCCAGGATGGGGTGCGGCGGCTCTTTCATGGGCTCGCCATTGGTGCTGGTGATGAGCCAGCCGCAGGGCAGGCCGTTGATGTTGTCGGCCGCCACATCGGCACCGGTGAACACACCCAGGACGCCGGGCGCAGCCTGGGCGGCATCGACGTTGATGCGGTTGATTTTTGCGTGCGCGTGCGGCGAGCGCACAAACACGGCGTGGCTTTGCGCGGCCAGCACCACGTCGTCGGTGTACTGGCCCGCACCGGTCAGGAAGCGGTAGTCCTCCTTGCGCCGGAGCGACTCACCGATGTGCGGCAGCTTGGAAAAGTCGGATGCACCCATGGTCTTGTCTCCTTGGATTCTTGTGTGAATGGGCTGGCGCTCAAGCCGACGCCATGGCCTTTTGGCCCACCTGCACCGCACGCACGATGTTCTGGTAGCCCGTGCAGCGGCAGATGTTGCCTTCGAGAAGCTCGCGGATCTCGCCCTCGGTGGCGCCCGGGTGGTTCTTGCACAGGTCCAGGGCGCTCATCACCATGCCGGGGGTGCAAAAGCCGCACTGCAGGCCGTGGCACTCTTTGAATGCGGCCTGCATGGGGTGCATGGTGCCGTCGGGGGCGGCCAGGCCTTCGATGGTCTGCACATCGGCGCCTTGCGCCTGCACGGCCAGCATCGAGCACGATTTGACCGCCCTGCCGTTGACATGCACGGTGCACGCGCCGCACTGGCTGGTGTCGCAGCCCACATGGGTGCCGGTGAGCAGCAAGTGCTCGCGCAGCGCATGGACAAGCAGGGTGTTGGGAGGAACATCAACGCTGGCGGCGCGCCCGTTGACGGTGAACTGGACTTGCATCTGGCTGTCTCCTGAAACGGCGTTGGCTGGAACTGCAAGCCGCATCTTGTGCCGCACACATTCACCCATTCCTAGGGACAACCCTCGTTTTTCCAGAGCCTGCAAGGGATATTCTCAAAATGAAACATGTTGCAGCGCACACCCGCAGCATCATGCGCACTGCCTGTTAAACCAGCACGCCCCACAGCACACCCCGCGCTGTGCCGTGCATGCCGGGTAGCTTGGGATGACCTGCGCAACCCACCTCTTCGGGAGTCCTCATGCTTGCCGTTGCCCCGCCACCGCCCACCGAGCGCCAGCACCTGATCGCCCAGGCGCGCAGCGCGCTGCTCTGCCGGGGGCCACAGCCCGCGCCGCCAGGAGGCGGCCAGACCTGGAGCATCGGTCGCGAAAGTGCGCCCCGGCGAGGACCGTTGTTGCCGGATCTACACCCCCGTAGCCCGGCCATGGGGCTAAAAGACGGCAATCACTTGACCGCTGCGGCCCGCTTGCAGCCGACGGTGTCCAGGTCCGACAGCCTTCTGACCATCGAGCCCTGGATCGTGCGCTCGTGGCAGCGTTGCCTGGCCAACGGGCACCAGCCGGCGCAGCCACTGGCCTTCAATATGGTCAGCGCCCCCGCCGTGCAGCGCACGGCCGACCAGCACGCCGCGCTGCTGCAAGCCGCCCGGCCGGTGCTGGCGCAACTTACCCGCGCCATTGCGGGCATGCACTACTTCGCCTTGCTGACCGACGCACGCGGCGTGGTGATCGAGGTGCAGGGCGCGGTGGACCGCAACGACCCCCGCGCCCACGCCATCGGCCGCGTGGGCATCGACCTGTCCGAGGCCGCCGTGGGCACCACGGCCATCGGCGCTGCGCTGGCCGAGCTGCAGCCCGTGTGGCTGCACCGGGGCGAGCATTTCTTTGAGGTGAACAGCGGCTACAGCTGCGCTGGCGCGCCCTTGTTCGGCACCCACAGCCAGTGCGTTGGCATGCTCGACCTGACGGGCGTGGACGTGCCCGAGCGGCCCGAGTTGCGCCACCTGGTCGCCCGGTCGGCCCGAGCCATCGAAGACGCCTTGTTGCTGCAACTGCCGCACGCGCTGCTGCTGCGCATCAACTGGCCGGGCAGCACGCTTGGCGGTGAAGGCAACGGCCTGATGGCGCTGGACGCCGAAGGCACCGTGGTGGGCACCAACAGCATGGCACGCCAGCTGGTGCCACAGCCGCTGCGCGAGCCCGGCGTGCCGGTGCACTGCAGCGATCTGCTGGCCCTGCCCTGGCCGCTGCTGTTTGATGCAGCGCAGCGCCAGCCTGCCGCGCCGATGGACCTGCCGTTGTGGTCGGGCCTGCGCCTGCAGGGCCTGGCCCAGCGCAACACGGCAACCCGCCACGGCGTCGGCGTGCGCACGCCACTTCCACTGTCCCTGCCGCACGCCGCCCCTGCGGTGCCCGTCCCCAGCGGCCCGGCACCGCTGCGCGCAGCCGAAGCCGCCCTCATTCGCCAGGCCGTACAGAACGCGCGCGGCAACGTTGCCGAAGCCGCACGCGCCCTGGGCATCAGCCGCGCCACGGTGTATCGAAAGCTCGGCGCCCCTAAAGGACATGGCACAGCAAAGTATGATTAAAAAGTGCCTCTAGCCCTTTATAGATAAGCGCAAGCAGCTATTATTTTGATACTTCTGGTGTGCCACCCGATACCCGCTGGCAGGGCGCTTTGATCCGGGTTTGACCTCGGCTTCGTCGCGGCACCCGGCACGGCCAGCGGCACATGGGTGTCTGCGCCCACCGGTGCGCGCCCTCCCCGGCTTGCGGCGACAATGCGCCGGGCAAGCCGCGCACCACCCGAGTACCCCATATCCAACGAAGAGCCGTCAGGCTTCAACACCCGCCTGTGGCGCCGTTTCGTGCAGATTGCACGACCCTACTGGCAATCCGAAGAGCGCTGGCGCTCGCGTGGGCTGCTGGCACTGCTGGTGCTGTTGCTGCTGGGGCAAACCGCCTTCAACGTGTGGTTCAACCACGAAACCGGCGAATTCACGTCCGCACTGGCCGCGGGCGACGCAGACCGCTTCTGGGCATCCATCCGGCGCTACACCCTCATCCTGGTGGCGGCCGTGCCCATTTATGCGCTGTATTACTACGTGCGGGACTCGCTGGGCCTGCGCTGGCGGCGCTGGCTCACGCAGCATTTTCTGGGGCGCTATTTCGACCAGCGCGCCTATTACCGGCTGAACGCCATCGTGGGCATCGACAACCCCGACCAGCGCATTGCCGAAGACATTAACGCGTTCACCCAGCAGTCGCTGTATTTTTCGATGATCGCGCTGGGCTCGGTCATTCAGTTGATCGCGTTTTCGAGCGTGCTGTGGACCATCTCGCAAGGGCTGGTCTATTTTCTGATCAGCTATGCCATCTTCAGCACCGTGTTCACTGCCAAGGTGTTTGGCAAGCGGCTGATCGGGCTGAACTACCGCCAGCTGCAGCGCGAGGCCGATTTCCGCTTCAGCCTGGTGCGGGTGCGCGAGCACGCCGAGCCCATCGCCTTTCACAACGGCGAGCAGCGCGAAATGTCGGCCCTGCGCCGCATTTTTGATGCGCTGTATGCCAACTACCAGCAGGTGCTGCGCTGGCAGTTCAAGCTCAAGCTGTTCCAGTACACGCACAGCTTTCTGACCATCGTGCTGCCCAGCGTGATCATTGCCAACCAGGTGCTCTCGGGTGAGCTGGAGGTGGGCCGGGCCATCCAGGCCGCTGGTGCTTTTGCCGCCATCCTGAGTGCGCTGACGGTCATCGTCGAGCATTTCGAAAGCCTGAGCCGGTTCTCGGCGGGCGTAGACCGGCTGCACGCGTTTTCCACCACGCTGCACGACCAGGCCCACACTCCCGCGCGCCCCGCGCCGGACGGTGCCAGCGAGCCCAGCCTCGAACCCGCAGCGCAGATCCACACTGCGTCAGGCTTTGAGCTTGGCGTCACGCAGCTCACGGTGCTCACCCCCAACCGCGAGCACCTGCTGCTGCGCGACCTCACGCTCAGCGTGTCGCCGGGCAGGGGCCTGCTCATCGTGGGCCCCAGCGGCGCGGGCAAAAGCTCGCTGCTGCGCGTGGTGGCCGGCCTGTGGACCACGGGGTCCGGCGAGGTGAAGCGCCCCGCCGACCCCGACATGCTTTTTCTTCCCCAAAGCCCCTACCTGCCCCTGGGCGACCTGCGCTGCCAGCTGCTCTACCCCCAGACAGAGCGCGAAATCTCCGACGCAGAACTGCAGCAATGGCTGGAACGGGTGAACCTGCCCACACTGGCCGAGCGCTTTGGCGGGCTCAGCGCCCACCTGGACTGGGCCAAGGTGCTGTCGGTGGGCGAACAGCAGCGCCTGGCCTTTGCCCGCGCCCTGCTGGCCAAGCCGCGCTACCTGCTGCTGGACGAGGCCACCAGTGCGCTCGACACGGCCAACGAGGCCCTGCTGTATGGGCAGCTGGCGGGCCTGTCGATCACGCCGGTCAGCGTCAGCCACCACCAGAGCGCTTTGGGATACCACCACCAGGTGCTGGAGCTCACGGGCGATGGCTTGTGGGCCCTGCACGCGGCGGCCGACTACCGCTGGACATGAAGGCCGGGCCGCACACGCACTTGCCCCCAATGCAATGGCACTGCCCTGTGGCGCCCGCGTGCAGGCGCCGGACTATCATTGCTCCATGCTGATCGAGACCCTGGGAACCGCGCGCGATCTGGGCCGCCTGAAAGAAATTTTGGGCGTGATGGTGCGCCATGGGTTTGGCGACACCGTGCGCCGTCTGGGCCTGGCCGACAAGCTGGAGCGCGCAGGCCAGGCCCTGCACTGGGACCTGGCCGGTGACCTGACCCGCATCGAGCCGCCCGTGCAGGTGCGGCTGGCGCTGGAGGAGTTGGGGCCCACATTCGTGAAGTTCGGGCAACTGCTGGCGGGCCGTGCCGACCTGTTCGGCCCCGACTGGATCGCCGAGTTTGAAAAGCTCCACAGCCAGGTGCCGGCCGTGCCCCTGGAGCTTCTGCGCCCCCAGCTGCGCGAAGATTTGGGCGGCGAGCCCGAAGATGTGTTTGCACGCTTTGACACCGAGCCCCTGGCCGCGGCATCGATTGCGCAAGTGCACCGCGCTCAGCTGCACGATGGCAGCGAGGTGGTCGTCAAGATTCGCCGCCCCGGCATCAGCGAGGTGATCGAGGCCGATCTGCGCCTGCTTGCACGACTGGCCGCGCTGGCCGAAGCCGAGCTGCCCGCTCTCACCCCCTACCGTCCGCAGCAACTGGTGCGCGAATTCGCGCGCTCTTTGCGGCGCGAGCTCAACTTGGCGAGCGAATGCCGCAGTGCCGAGCGCATTGCCGGCAATCTCACCAGCCTGCCTTTCATCGTGGTGCCGCGCGTGCACTGGCAGCACACCAGCGAACGCATCAACGTGCAGCAATTCATCCAGGGCGTGCCTGGCGGGCAGCTCGATGCGCTGACACCCGAAGCCGGTTTTGACCGCACCGTGCTGGCCCGGCGCGGCGCCCAGGCCGTGCTCCAGATGATTGTGCAAGATGGCATCTTCCATGCCGACCCGCACCCGGGCAATGTGTTTTACCTTGCAGGCAACCGCATCGCCTTCATCGACTTTGGCATGGTGGGCCGCTTGTCAGAGCGCAGGCGCATCGAGTTGCTGCAAATGCTGCTGGGCCTGGTAGAGCGCCAGCCGCAGGCGGTGGCCGATGTGCTGCTGGACTGGGCGGGCGACGCCCATGGTGTGGACCCAGGGCAACTGGAGATGGAGGTGGAAGCCTTTGTCGACCAATACCACGGCGTGCCCCTGGCGCAGCTGCAGCTGGGGCAAATGCTGGCCGATGTGACCAGCATCCTGCGCGAACACCACCTGGGCCTGCCGCCCGACCTGGCACTGCTCATCAAGGCCTTTATTTCGCTGGAAGGCATGGGGCGCAATCTCGACCCGCAATTTCACATGACCACCGAAGCCCTGCCGCTGCTGCGCCAGGTGCTGCGCGCACGCTACCAGCCGCGCGCACTGGCCGGCCGCGCCTGGCAGACCTTGCGCCGGGCGCTCGACACCGCAGAGCAATTGCCCGACGACCTGGCACGCCTGCTGCGCAACGCACGCCGGGGCCGCCTGCAGGTGGGCATCGAGCTGGCCCACCTCAAGCGGGTGGGCGACCAGATCGACCGCTCTGCCAACCGGCTCGCAATGGCACTGATCATTGCCGCCCTCATCATTGGCTCTTCCATCGTGATGACCGTGCAGGGCGGGCCCACGCTGTTCGGGCTGCCGGCCTTTGGCTTTCTCGGCTTCTTTGGCGCCGTGGTCTGCGGGTTGTGGCTGGTGCGCGCCATCTGGCGCAGCAGCAGGGACCGGTAGCCCCCTGATGCGCCCAGTGCCTTCCCCAGAGGAGGACGCCCCCGGCCCCGGTGGCCTGGCAAATCCAGTTCCACTGGTCGCACGGGTTGGGGCACGCCAGGGGCTGGACCGCTGGATCTTTTTGAATGGCCTTGTTTGACGCGCTTAGACGCGCGATTTGTTACTTCGCAGCGTTCGGGAAGAACAGCTGCTCGCCGCCAATCTTGTAGTTGGCAATCGCCGTCTGGCCTGCGGGCGAGACCACCCAGTCCACGAATTTCTGCGCGTCCTGCGCCTTCACATGCGGGTGCCGGGCGGGGTTCACCACCATCACGCCATACTGGTTGAACAGGCGCGTGTCGCCCTCCACCAGCACGGCCAGATCGGCGCGGTTCTTGAAGTTGAGCCAGGTGCCGCGGTCGGCCAGCGCATAGGCGCCGCTGGATGCGGCAATGTTGAGCGCGGGGCCCATGCCACAGCCGCATTCCTTGTAGCCGCTGCCCTTGGCGGCATCGGCGCCGGCCAGCTTCCAGTAGCGCAGCTCGGCGGCGTGCGTGCCGCTCTTGTCGCCGCGCGAGACAAAATCGCCATTGCCAGCGGCCAGCTTTTTCAGCGCCCCGACGATGTCCTTGCCCTTGACACCGGCGGGATCGTTCTGGGGGCCCACCAAGATGAAGTCGTTGTACATCACGGGGTAGCGCTTCACGCCCCAGCCGTCGGCGACAAACTTTTCTTCGGCCACCTGGTCATGTACGAACAGCACATCCGCGTCGCCGCGGCGCGCCGTGTCGAGCGCCTGCCCTGTACCCAAGGCCACCACCTTCACATCCAGGCCGCTGGTCTTCTTGAACTCGGGCAGCAGATATCCAAACAGCCCCGACTGCTCGGTGGACGTGGTGGACGCCATGGTGATGGACTGCGCAAACGCCGGTCCGGATACTGCAAAAACAATAGCAGGCAGCGCTTTACGCACAAGCGCCAGAGGCCAAAAAGACTTCAAATTCTTCATACCATTTCTCCTTTGACAAACAATCGGGCGGCGTCGGGCAGGGGGCCGTTGAAAAAATCGTGCACCGGCAAATCGGCCAGCACAGCGCCGTGTTCCAGATAAATCACCCGGCTGGCCAGCCGCTTGACCTGGCCCAGGTTGTGGCTGCTGAAAACCATGGTCACCGGGTGGCCGGGGCCCGCCTGGCCATGGCTGGCGGCAAGGTCGGCCATCAGCAGCTCGACCTCGCGCTTGGCATGGGGGTCGAGGCTGGAGGTGGGCTCGTCAAGCAGCAGCACATCGGGCCGCAGCGCCCAGGCACGCGCCAGCGCCACCCGTTGCTGCTGCCCCCCCGACAGCGTGCGCGCGTTTTGTGCCGCAATGCCATCCAGCCCCACGCGCTGCAATGCCAGCAACGCCTGCGCGCGCGCCTCGCGCCAGCGCACGCCATGCAGCCACAGGCCCAGCGCCACGTTGTGCTGGGCACTCATGCGCAGCATGTGCGGGCGCTGGAACAGCATGGCCTGGCGGCTGCCATCGCCCCGCAACAACTGGCCGCTGCTGGGTTTTGCCAGACCATGCAGCACACGCAGCAGTGTGCTTTTGCCGCAGCCGTTGGCCCCGATCAGCGCCACGCGCTCGCCCGGTGCCACCGACAGATGCACACCCTGGAGCGCCTGCACCAAGCCATAGCGCACTCCCACGCCGTCCAGTGAGAAAACGGGGGGATGGTCGGGCGCAGCCACCGATGTCCGGGCCACCATCTCCACATGGGGCCAGGGCGCAGCGCCATTCACGGACGGAACAGCGCTCATGCCAGCACTCCGGGCAGCGCGCCTTGCGAGGTGCCATCCACGCCTTCACGCCAGCGCCGCAACGCAGCGATCAGCACATTGAGCGCCAGCACCACCGCCAGCAGCACCAGGCCCAGGGCCAAGGCCAGCGGCAGATCGCCCTTGCTGGTTTCGAGGGCGATGGCGGTGGTCATCACGCGCGTGAAACCGTCGATATTGCCGCCCACAATCATCACGGCGCCCACCTCGGAAATGGCGCGCCCGAACGATGCAATCAGCACCGTGAGCAGGGCATAGCGCTCATCCCAGGCCAGCAACAGGCTGCGCATCACGGGGCCGGCCCCGATCGACTGCAACTGCTCGCCATGGCCGCGCTCGGCATCGGCCACCAGCTGGCAGGTCAGGGCCGTGACCACCGGCAGCACCAGCAGGGTCTGGGCAATCACCATCGCCTTGAACGTAAAAAGCCACCCCAGGGCGCCCAAGGGGCCGCTGCGCGACAGCAGCAGATACACCACCAGCCCGACCACCACCGAAGGCACGGCCAGCATGGTGTTGAGCAACGCCAGCACGGCGCCCCGGCCCGCAAACCGCGCCACACCCAGCCACGCGCCCAGCACCACACCGGCACCACAGGCCAGCAGGCAAGCCGTGCCACTGACCGCAAGCGAGCGGCCCACAATGGTCCACAACATGGGATCGGCCGAAAACGTGAGTTGCAGCGCCGTGATGGCGCTTTCAGAGAGTGTGGACATGGATTCGACTATCGTATGCACCGAATCAATCTCCAGCGATATGAACACCTGTGCATAGGGTCCAACTTCACTACACGCTCAGCCGCGATGCCGGCGACGCCCTGATCCGCAACCCGCTGCCCGAGATGCTGGAGGCGGTGGCACAGCAGGGCTCCATTTCTGGCGCGGCGCGCGCGCTGGGGTTGTCCTATCGCCATGTGTGGGGCGCCCTGAAACGCTGGGAAGACCAGTTGGGTGGCGAGCTCGTTACCTGGGGCAAGGGCCAGTCGGCGCAGCTCAGCGAGTTCGGCACCAAGCTGCTGTGGGCCGAACGCCAGGCCCAGGCCCGCCTGGCACCCCAGATTGCTGCCCTGCACGCGGATCTGGAACGCGCCTTTGCCGTGGCGTTTGACGACAGCACCCATGTGCTCACCATGTATGCCAGCCACGACGATGCCCTGGGCGCACTGCGCGCCCACGCCGCCACGCCCGACGACTGCGGCGCGCTGCACCTGGATATCCGCTTCACCGGCAGCGTGGACGCCATCCGCGCGCTGAACGAGGGCCGGTGCACGCTGGCAGGGTTTCACACGCTCGAAGACCCCGCCGCCGATTCGCTGGCAGCGCGCACCTACCGCCCACTGCTGCAACCGGGGCGCCACAAGATCATTGGCTTTGCGCGGCGCACCCAGGGGCTGATCGTTGCGCGCGGCAATCCGTTGGGGCTGCACACCCTGGCCGATGTGGCGCGCACCGGCGCACGGTTTGTGAACCGGCCGCTGGGCACCGGCACCCGCGTGCTGCTGGGTGACCTGCTGGCCATGGCCGGGCTCACCCCCGAAGACATCACCGGCTACGAGCTGAACGAGCCATCGCACGGCGCCTTGGCGCAGGCCGTGGCGGCCGGCGCTGCCGACGTGGGCATGGGCATTGCCCTGGCGGCCCACGCCCGGGGGCTGGATTTTGTGCCCCTGGTGCATGAGCGCTACCACCTCGCCTGTCTCAAATCCACGCTCGACCAGCCCGCCACCAGCGCCTTGCGTGCAGTGCTGCAGACGCCAGCCTGGCAGGAACGCATGCATGCCATGCCAGGCTATGCCCCCATGCACTGCGGCGAAGTGCTGGCCATGAGCACGGTACTGCCGTGGTGGCGATTCAGTGGTCGCAAGCGTAGCGCAGGCACTAGGCAGAAACCCTAATTGCTATGCTTTTGGAAGCTACCTAACAAGCATCTGTCGAGGGATAACACCGTCACGCTGCCGTCAGCCTCGGAATACAGTGCTCCGTAGAATTGCGCCCTTGTAAAAGTTTGTCGCGCCTTTCCGCCCACCGGCGGCCTGGCAGCGACATCGTGCGCATAGCCTTTTTCTTGGAGACACCATGCAGGCTTTACTCAAACTGTCCCGAGGGGTCGACTGGCTTAACACCCAGGTCGGCAAATACGTTGTCTGGCTCATTCTGGCGTCTACCTTGGTCAGTGGCATCAACGCCATTGTTCGCAAGGTGTTCAACGTCAGCTCCAACGCCTATCTGGAAGTGCAGTGGTATCTGTTTGCCGCCTCGTTCCTGCTGGCGGCGGGCTACACGCTGCTGCAGGGCGAACACGTCAAGGTGGACGTGATTTCCAGCCGCCTGTCCAAGCGGGCGCAGATCTGGATCGACATTTTCGGTTTTCTTTTCTTTCTCACGCCGTTTTGCGCTGCCGTTCTGTGGTTCGGCATCCCGTTCTTCTGGAAAGGCTATGTCTCGGCAGAAATGTCGAGCAATGCCGGTGGCCTGCTGCGCTGGCCGGTGTACCTGATGATGCCGCTGGGTTTCGGGCTGCTGCTGCTGCAAGGCTGGTCTGAACTCATCAAGCGCATCGCTTTCCTGAAGGGTCTGATCGAGGATCCCACCGCCAAAAAGGTGGAAAAGACGGCCGAGGAAGAACTCGCCGAATCCATCCGCCGCCTGCGCGAAGCTGCCGCAGGCAACGGCACTGGCGCCACCAAGGCCGACTGAACGGAGACACGATCATGGAATTTTTCGTTCAAAACCTCGCCCCCATCATGTTTGCGGGGCTCATCTTCTTCCTGCTGCTGGGTTTCCCCGTAGCGTTCAGCCTGGGCGCCTGTGGCCTGTTCTTCGCCTTCATCGGCGTGGAACTCAACGTCTTGCCCGAAGCCCTGCTGCAGGCCCTGCCGCTGCGCATCTTCGGCATCATGCAAAACGATACGCTGCTGGCCATTCCGTTTTTCACGCTCATGGGGCTGATTCTTGAGCGCAGCGGCATGGCCGAAGACTTGCTCGAAACCATCGGCCAGCTGTTCGGCCCGGTGCGCGGCGGTCTGGCGTTTGCCGTGATCTTTGTGGGTGCGCTGCTGGCAGCCACCACCGGTGTCGTGGCGGCATCGGTCATCTCCATGGGCCTGATCTCGCTGCCCATCATGCTGCGCTACGGGTACGACCGTCGCATTGCAGCCGGGGTGATTGCGGCCTCGGGCACGCTGGCGCAGATCATTCCGCCTTCGCTGGTGCTGATCATTCTGGCCGACCAGCTGGGCCGCAGCGTGGGCGACATGTACAAGGGCGCTTTCCTGCCCGGCATGATGCTGACGGGTTTTTATGCCCTCTACGTGGTCATTCTGGCCGTCTTCAAGCCCCACTGGGTTCCCGCGATGCCGGTCGAGGCCCGCACCCTGCGAGAAGACAACGGCAACAGCGGCCTGCCATCGCTGGCCATACTGACGGCGCTGTGCACGGCCGCAGCGATCTATGTGGGCAAAAACATGCCTGCCGTTCACACTTGGTGGGAAGGCGAGCTGGTCGAGAAGGTTGCGCTGGACGAAACCATTGTGGTGGCCATGTGTTCTGGCGTGGCGCTGGCATTCCTTGCCGCCATGTTCAACAAGGTCACGCGCCTGGGCCTGCTGTCGCGCATGGCCGAACGGGTGACCTTCGTGCTCATTCCCCCGCTGCTGCTGATTTTCCTTGTGCTGGGCACCATTTTCCTGGGCGTCGCGACGCCCACCGAAGGCGGCGCGATGGGTGCACTGGGCGCTTTCGTGATGGCCATGGCGCGGGGTCGCCTGAGCTTTTCACTGCTCAAGCAGGCACTGCACACCACCACCAAGCTGTCGTGCTTTGTGGTGTTCATTCTGGTGGGCGCCACGGTGTTTGGCCTGACCTTCCAGGGCGTGGACGGGCCGCTGTGGGTGGAACACCTGCTGGCCGGCCTGCCAGGTGGTCAACTGGGCTTCCTGATCGTGGTAAACATCATGATCTTCTTCCTGGCCTTCTTCCTGGACTTCTTTGAACTGTCGTTCATCGTGGTGCCCCTGCTGGCGCCCGTCGCCGACAAGCTGGGCATTGACCTGGTGTGGTTTGGTGTGCTGCTGGGCATCAACATGCAGACCTCGTTCATGCACCCGCCGTTCGGCTTCGCGCTGTTCTACCTGCGCAGCGTGGCCCCGGACAAGGAATACGTGGACAAGCTCACCAAGAAACTGATCAAGCCCGTGACCACCATGCAGATCTACTGGGGTGCCGTGCCGTTTGTGGCCATCCAGCTGATCATGGTGTCCCTGGTGATCGCCTTCCCAGGCATCGTTTCGAGCGGCCTGGACAAGGCCGAGGTGTATGACCTGGACAAGGTGCGCCTGGAAATGGAAGCCAACATGCCCGCCCCCATGGACCAGGCCGATCCCACCGAAGGCATGACGGGGGGTGACAGCACCGCTCCGGCCACCGACGACCCCCTGAAGGCGATGCAAGATTCGCTGGCCACGGAGCCCGAAAAGAAAGACTGATCCACGCGGGGGCCTCGCAAGGCCCCGCACAGCCAGCGCATTCGAAAGCCAAGCCCCCGCCGGTGCACTACCGGCGGGGGCTTTTTTTCTGCGCCCTGGCTTGCGCGCCCACCCGTGCCAGCGGACATGGCGCGCGTCACCCGCGTTGCCTCAGTACCTGACGCACCGCACCAAACCGCGCTCCCCAAGATGCGGGTATCCCCACCATGCGTTGCTGCCCACTGCACGCCACCACGCATTGCGCCTTACGCAATGACGCATCGCGCGTCTCTGGATCGACACAGTGGGCGGCCGCCATCTGCTGCGCCGCTGTGGCCGCACTGGTCTGTTTTGGCACTGCGGCCCCTGCGGACTTCTCACTGATGGATACGGCCCGACAAAGCCGAGCCGCTCGCACTGAAGCTCATCAAAGGGCATCGACGCGCTGGCGCGGCACTTGAGACATCAAAGAGCCCAAAGGGCCGGGTCAATAGCCACCCTGCACGCTTCGTTTCCCCGCCCCAGGAGCGCCCCAGGAGCGGTTGACGCCACGCAGTTGCGCGCGCCCGTGTGTGTTGTGATCCACGCGTGGGCGGCTTGCCCGCGCAGCTGTGAGCCAGCGCGGGACGCAAAAAAGCCCGCTAGGCGAACCGGGCGGGCTTCGGGGAAAACAACGCAGGTGCGCTGGGCCCGATCAGAGCTTTTGCGACGACATGAAGCTGTCGAAACGCGACTCGGCAAAGCGGAACCAGAGAATCTGGTCGCGCTGGAAATTGCGATAGTCGGCGTAGATCTTCTTCCACTCTGGATTGCTCTTGTCCAGATCGGCATAGAGTTCCATGGTGGACTTGAACGATGCATCCAGCACGGTTTGCGGGAACGGCACCACCTTGGTCTTGGCAGCCACCAGTTGCTTGAGGGCACCCGGATTGCGCGCGTCGTAACGGGCCTGGGTGGTCACGTGGGCTTCGTGGGCAGCAGCGCGCACAATGGCCTTGTTCTCGGCAGACAGGCCGTCCAGCGCCTTCTGGTTGACATAGAACTCCAGGTTCAGACTGCCTTCCCACCAGCCGGGGTAGTAGTAGAACGGCGCCACCTTGTTGAAGCCCAGCTTCAGATCGTCGTAAGGTCCGATCCACTCGGCCGCGTCAATCGTGCCTTTTTCAAGAGCCTGGTAGATTTCGCCGCCCGGAATATTCTGGGGCACACCACCCATGCGCTCAATCACCTTGCCGGCAAAGCCGCCCACGCGGAACTTCAACCCCTTGATGTCCGCAGGAGACTTCACTTCCTTGCGGAACCAGCCGCCCATCTGTGCGCCCGTGTTGCCGCCCAGGAAATTGACGATGTTGTATTTGGCATAAAACTCGCGCATCAGCTTGGTGCCGTTGCCGTCCACCATCCACGCCGTGAGCTGGCGGGAGTTCATACCGAATGGAATGGCGCCACCAATGGCGAAGGCTTCGTTCTTGCCAAAGAAATAGTAAGGAGCGGTGTGGGCGATTTCCACCGTGCCGTTTTGCACGCCGTCCACCACGCCAAACGCAGGCATCAGCTCGCCGGCCGCGTGGACAGAAATTTCAAACTTACCGCCAGACATTTCCTTGACGGCCTTGGAGAACACTTCGGCAGAGCCGAAGATGGTGTCCAGGGACTTGGGGAAACTTGACGCCAGACGCCAGCGCACAGCAGCCTGGGCGTGAACAGCCGGGGCAATACCCGCTGCGAGCACGCCGGCAATACCGGTCTTCTTGATCAGGGAACGACGATCCATGGTGATTTCCTTCAATACACATGCGCTTTTGGCACACGATGGGCCCAAAAAAACCGGCGTCAGCGCTGCCAAGGGTGTGCAGCACCGGAACCGGATCGAGAAAGAATGGGGCGAGGGCCCACCAGAGGCCTGCCGCCCAAGCGTGGGCTGATTACAGCTTCACGCCCGTCATGTAGTTGTCAAAGCGCAATTCGGAATACCGCGCCCACAGCAACTGGTCGCGCTGGAATGCACGCATGTCCTGGTGAATGGTCTTGAACTCAGCCGACTTGGCTTCGTGCTCGGCAAAGACCTCCATGGAAGCCTTGTAGCCAGCGTCCATGATTTCCTTGGGGAAAGCCTTGAGTTGCGTCTTGGCGGCCACCAGGCGCTTGAGCGCGATAGGGTTGAAGGCGTCGTACTTGGCGGTCATGTCGCGTGCAGCCACGGTGGTGGCGGCATCCACAATGGCCTGGAATTCCGGGGTCAACGCCGCGTAGGCCTTGGTGTTGATGAAGAACTCCAGCTCGGCACCACCCTCCCACCAGCCGGGGTAGTAGTAGAACGGCGCAACCTTGTTGAAACCCAGCTTTTCATCGTCGTAAGGACCGACGAACTCTGTGGCATCGAGCGTGCCTTTTTCCAGCGCCTGGTACACATCACCCCCGGGCATGTTCTGCGGGACCACGCCCAGCTTCTGCATGGCTTCGCCGAACAGGCCGCCACCCATGCGCATCTTCAGGCCCTTCAGGTCGGCAACCGTCTTGATTTCCTTGCGATACCAGCCGCCCATCTGCGTGCCGGTGTTGCCTGCGCTGCGGCTCTTGATGTTGTAGTTGGCGTAGAACGCATCCATCAGCTTGCGGCCGTTGCCGTGCTCCATCCAGGCGTCCATCTGACGCGCCGTGAGGCCGAAAGGCACCGCGCAACCGAACGCGAAGGTGGAGCTTTTGCCCGTGAAATAGTAGGGCGCCGTCTGGGCCATTTCGATCGTGCCGTTCTGCAGGGCATCCACCACGCCGAAAGCGGGCATCAGCTCGCCGGCGGCATGCACGGACACCTCGAACTTGCCACCCGAGAGCGCACGCACCGTCTTGGCGAACATTTCAGCGCTACCGAAAATGGTGTCCAGAGATTTGGGGAAGCTGGAAGCAAGGCGCCAGCGCACAGCGGCCTGGGCATGGGCGGCAGGGGCGATGCCCGCGGCGAGCACGCCTGCAATACCAGCGTGCTTGATGATGGAACGACGATCCATGAGATTCTTTCCAAAATGATGATCACAGCGCCTCTTGAGGGGGCCCGAAGGCACCGCCCGGATGGAGGCGTATCGAAAGGCAATTGTAGAAACATGGCGGGGGCGCCCGTTGCGGGTTATCCCGCGGAATCCCCCATGCGGCACCCTGTATTCAGGGTTTTGCAAGCTTGAGGCCCTGAAGCGTTGTCCCTCGAACGCCTCGTGGCGTTGAGGCCTGGTTCAGCGCGCAGTCAGAGGGCCGGGGCAGGACCGAATCGCGCCGCGATGGCCAGGCGGATGCCTTCGGCGTCCAGACCCTGCAGCGACAGCAGCTTGGCCGGATCGCCATGCTCGATGAACACGTCAGGCAACCCCAGCTGCAAGACAGGCACCACCACCTTGGCAGCGGCCAGCGCTTCCATCACGGCACTGCCAGCGCCGCCCATGATGGCGCCCTCTTCCAGCGTCACGAGGGCATCGTGGCGCGCTGCCACTTCGAGCAACAGTGCGGTGTCGAGCGGCTTGGCCCAGCGCATGTTGACCACGGTGGCATCCAGGGCCTCGGCCGCCTGCAGCGCGGGATACAACAAGGTGCCAAAGGCCAGAATGGCGATGCGCGGAGTCGCCGCATCGACCTGGCCGCCCTTGCGCTCGCGGCGGATTTCGCCTTTGCCGAACGGCAGGCCCTCCAGCCCGCGCAGGGGCGCCACGCCCGCGCCACTGCCGCGCGGGTAGCGTACGGCAACGGGATGGTCTTGCGCGAACGCGGTGCTCAGCAGCTGGCGGCATTCGCGCTCATCGGCCGGGCAGGCCATGCTCATGTTGGGAATGCAGCGCACAAAAGGGATGTCGTATGCACCCGCATGGGTGGCGCCGTCGGCCCCCACCAGGCCGGCCCGGTCCAGTGCAAATACCACGGGCAGGTTCTGCAGGGCCACGTCGTGGATCATCTGGTCGTAGCCGCGCTGCAAAAAGGTGGAATAGATCGCCACCACGGGCTTCACGCCCTCGCAGGCCATGCCAGCGGCAAAGGTGACGGCATGCTGCTCGGCGATGCCTACGTCGTAATAACGGTCGGGGAAACGCTTGTGGAACTCGACCATGCCTGAACCCTCGCGCATGGCCGGGGTGATGCCCACCAGCCGGTCATCCTGCGCCGCCATGTCGCACAGCCATTCGCCAAACACCTGCGTGAAGGTCTGTTTGGGCGCGGCCGTGCTTTTGACCAGCCCCACGGCCGGGTCGAACTTGCCCGGACCGTGGTAGGCCACGGGATCGGCCTCGGCCAGCTTGTAGCCCTGGCCTTTTTTGGTGACCACATGCAGGAACTGCGGGCCTTTGAGCCCCTTGATGTTTTCCAGCGTGGGGATCAGGGAATCGAGGTCATGCCCGTCGATGGGCCCGATGTAGTTGAAGCCGAATTTCTCGAACAGTGTGGCCGGCACCACCATGCCCTTGGCCTGCTGCTCCAGCCGCTTGGCCAGCTCCAGCAGCGGGGGCACGGGGCGCAGCACGGTCTTGCCCACATTCTTGGCGGCAGCATAAAACTGCCCGCTCATGAGCTGGGCCAGATAACGGTTGAGCGCGCCCACGGGCGGGCTGATGCTCATGTCGTTATCGTTCAGGATGACGAGCAGGTTGGCGTCGGCCACACCGGCGTTGTTCAGGGCCTCGAAGGCCATGCCAGCGGTCATGGCACCGTCGCCGATGATGGCCACGGCATGCCGGTCTTCGCCCTTGCGCTGCGCGGCCAGCGCCATGCCCAGCGCGGCAGAGATGCTGGTGCTCGAATGCGCCGTGCCAAAGGTGTCGTAGACGCTTTCAGCGCGCTGCGGAAAGCCCGAGATACCGCCCAACTGCCGCAGCGTGTGCATGCGGTCGCGTCGGCCGGTGAGGATCTTGTGCGGGTAGGTCTGGTGGCCCACATCCCACACCAGCCGATCCTCGGGCGTGTTGAACACATGGTGCAGCGCCACGGTGAGTTCGACCGTGCCCAGATTGGAGCTGAGGTGCCCGCCCGTCTGGGACACGCTTTCGATCACGAACGCACGCAGCTCGGTGGCCAGTTGCTTGAGATCGGCGCGCGCCAGGCGGCGCAGGTCAGCCGGGTCATTGATGGTCTGCAGCAGGGGGAAGGATGTCGTGGACATTTACTATTATTTTGATAGCTTATAGCGCTTGATACACAAGGGCTAGAGGCCAATTTGACATAAAATTCAACGGCATCGAACCCCACCCGGGCTCAATACGATCGGTTCACCACCATGTCGGCCAGCGCCGCCAGTGCGCGCGTGTCCGCCAGGCCCGAGGCCGCCAGCGCGTCATGCGCCTGCGCCAGCAACTCCTGCGCATGGGCCTGCGCGGGGGCCAGCCCGAGCAACGAGACATAGGTGGGCTTGTCGCTGGCAGCATCCTTGCCGGCGGTCTTTCCCAGCGTAGCCGAGTCGGCGACCACATCCAGGATATCGTCCACCACCTGAAACGCCAGACCCAGCGCCGCACCGTAGTCTGCCAGCGCTTTTTGCGCGGCCGCGCTGGACGTTCCGCAGGCCACGCCCATCATCACGCTGGCCTGCAGCAATGCACCGGTTTTAAGGCGGTGCATGTTGCGCAACTGGTCCTGCGTCAGCGCCAGCCCCACGCTGGCCAGGTCAATCGCCTGTCCGCCCGCCATGCCTGCAGATCCGGCGGCGCGCGCCAGCTGGCGGCACAGCGTGGCCTGCACGGCCGGGAGAATGCGCTCATCCTCCGGTGTGAGCAGCTCGAACGCAAACGCCTGCAGACCGTCGCCTGCCAGCAAGGCCTGCGCCTCGCCAAACTGCACATGCACCGTGGGCTTGCCCCGGCGCAGCACGTCGTTGTCCATGCACGGCATGTCGTCGTGCACCAGCGAATAGGCATGGATCAGCTCGACGGCGCACGCGGCGCGCAGGGCCGCCTCGTCCATCCCGGCGCGCAGGGCCGCCTCGTCCATCCCGGCGCGCAGGGCCGCCTCGCCCAGCCCCGCGCGCGACGCCACCTCGCGGTCCATATCGCCCGCCCCGTTCTGCACCGCCTCATAGGCCGCCAGCACCAACAACGGCCGCAGGCGCTTGCCACCATCGAGCACCGCGTAGCGCATGGCTTCACCCAGGCGAGCAGGGGCATCCTTGCCCACCCACTGGCCCAGGGCCTGTTCGACCTGATCGAGATGGTGCTGGCTCCAGCCTGCCAGGTCAAAGGCCGGGCGAGAACTCATTGCGGACGTCATTCCTGCGTCCATGGCTGCAACGCGCCTTCGTCCAGCACCTTGATCTGGTCCTGGACTGCATCGAGCCGGTGGCGGCAAAAAGCCAGCAGGGTGGCCCCGCGCTGATAGCCGGCAAGCATCTCCTCCAGCGGCAACTGACCTGCCTCGATGCGGCCCACGAGCTGCTCCAGCTCTTCCAGCGCCGCTTCGTAGCTGGCAGGTTCGGCGGGCGGGGCTTTGGAGGCAGGGGCCTTGGGCATGGGCAGGACGGCAGAAATTGCGCAGGTTAAACGCGTGATTTTAGGCGCAGCGACTGGAACGCCGCCGCCGCCCGCCCGCAGGAGTCCCTTGCCCTCACATGGAGGGGGGCATCAGTGCTCCCCGAACCGCCCGGAGGGATACAGAACCAGTCGCTTTAGCTGGTTTGGCAATACACGTAAGAGGGGTGCGGGAATAACCCCACCGCCTATAATCCCATTCCCGTCGAGCCGGCTAGTCACCTAGCCGGTTTCTTTTTTTCCAGATGCGCACAGGCGCACCTCCCTGTGGGGAGTCTTTAGGTCAGGTCACCCATGTCTGATTTAAGTCTTCGACTGCAGCAGGCCGCAAGCCAACTACCAGTTTCAAGCTACTTTGACGAAGCGCTGTTCCAGCGCGAATTGGAAACCATCTTCCAGCGCGGGCCCCGTTATGTGGGGCACCAGCTTTCCGTGCCCAACCCGGGCGACTACCACGCCTTGCCCCAGGAGGGCGAAGGGCGCGCGCTGGTGCGCAACGCCCAGGGCGGTGTAGAGCTGATCTCCAACGTCTGCCGCCACCGCCAGGCCATCATGCTCAAGGACCGCGGCTCGCTGAACACCCAGCAAAAGGGCAGCGCGGGCGGCAACATCGTGTGTCCCTTGCACCGCTGGACCTACAAGGACAACGGCGAGTTGCTGGGCGCCCCCCATTTCTCGCACGATCCCTGCCTGAACCTCAACAACTACAAGCTGCGTGAGTGGAACGGCTTGCTGTTTGAAGACAACGGCTTCGACGTGGCGGCCGATCTGGCCGGCATCGGCCCGCGCGCCGACCTCGACTTCACCGGTTTTGTACTTGATCGCATCGAACTGCACGAGTGCAACTACAACTGGAAGACCTTCATCGAGGTCTATCTGGAGGACTACCACGTCGGCCCGTTCCACCCAGGCCTGGGGCATTTCGTCACCTGTGACGACCTGCGATGGGAATTTGGCAAAAACTACTCGGTGCAGACCGTGGGCGTGGCCAACCGCCTGGGCAAGGCGGGCAGTCCCGTGTACGAGCGCTGGCACGAGGCTTTGCTGGCCTACCGCAACGGCGAGCCGCCCACGCATGGCGCCATATGGCTCACGCTGTACCCGCACATCATGGTCGAGTGGTACCCGCACGTACTCACCGTGTCCACACTGCACCCCATCAGCCCCACCAAGACGATGAACATGGTGGAGTTCTACTACCCCGAGGAAATCGCGGCCTTCGAGCGCGAATTCGTCGAGGCACAGCAGGCGGCCTACATGGAGACCTGCATCGAGGACGACGAGATCGGCGAGCGCATGGATGCCGGCCGCAAGGCCTTGCTGGCGCGTGGCGACAACGAAGTGGGCCCCTACCAAAGCCCCATGGAAGACGGCATGCAGCACTTTCACGACTGGTACCGCGAAGCCATGGGTACGGTGACTCCAAAGGCCTGAATACAGCGCCCAAACGCACCCAATACGCCAGACAGCGCTCGTGCGCTCTTATTACAATAGCTGTCAACGCTTGCAAACAAAGCGCTGGCAGCTTTTTTACTTTCCGACCTAACTTATCCACCTGATCCCATGCAAGCCCTCTGGATGGTGCTGGCCGCGTTCCTGTTTGCAAGCATGGGCGTGTGCGTCAAAATCGCCTCGGCCCACTTCAACGCGGCCGAGTTGGTCTGCTATCGCGGCCTTATCGGCATCGTGATCCTGTGGCTGCTGGCGCGCTCGCAGCGCGTGACGCTGGCCACGCGCTACCCCGGCATGCACGCCTGGCGCAGCCTGGTGGGCGTGGCATCGCTGGGAGCCTGGTTCTACGCCATTGCCCACCTGCCCCTGGCCACAGCCATGACGCTCAACTACATGAGCAGCGTCTGGATCGCCGCCTTTCTGGTGGGCGGCACGCTGCTGGCCTGGCGCCCTTCGGCTGCATCGCCGCGTCCGGCGTTTCAGGGCCCGCTGGTGCTGACGGTGCTTACCGGGTTTGTCGGCGTGGTGATGATGCTGCGCCCCAGCCTCGACCAGAACCAGGCGTTTGCGGGCCTGATCGGGCTCATGTCGGGCATGACGGCGGCATTTGCCTACATGCAGGTGGTGGCCCTGTCGCGGCTGGGCGAGCCCGAGTCGCGCACTGTGTTCTATTTTGCGGTGGGCTCGGCCGTGGCCGGCGGTCTTGCCTTGTTGCTGACCGGCACCTCGGCCTGGCCGGGCTGGCCCGCGCTGTGGCTGCTGCCCATCGGGGTGCTGGCAGCGGGCGGGCAGCTGTGCATGACACGCGCCTATGCCAGCGCCAAAACCCAGCGCGGCACGCTGGTGGTGGCCAATCTGCAGTATTCGGGCATTGTGTTTGCCGCCATTTACAGCGTGGCGCTGTTTGGCGACCAGATTCCGCCCTTGGGCTGGGTCGGCATGGCGCTGATCGTGGGCAGCGGCATCGTGGCCACCGTGCTGCGCGCCCGCGCTGCGCCGGGAACTCCGGCCGAAGAACATTGACACAATAAAGGCCATCCTTTTGACCTTGCCGGTGCGTCTGCGCGCACCCGACCGCCCATGACCTACACCACCCTGGTATCCGCCACCGAACTGCAATCCCTGGTCGCCAGCGGCGCACCACTGATGGTGTTTGACTGCAGTTTCGATCTCACCCAGCCTTCTGCGGGTGCGCAGCAATATGCCGATGCCCACATTCCCGGCGCCATCTACGCCAACCTCGACACCGACCTGAGCGCGCTGCACGGCGCGCCCGGCGCCACCGGCACCGTTACGGCACACGAGGCCGACGAACCCGCCTCGGGCGGGCGCCACCCGCTACCCAGCCGCGAGCGCTTTGCCATCTGGCTGTCGAGCGTGGGCTTTGCCAATGGCATGCAGGCCGTGGTGTACGACCGCAACGGCGCCAACTACTGCGGCCGCCTGTGGTGGATGCTCAAGTGGGCCGGTCACGATGCAGTGGCTGTGCTCGACGGCGGCTTGCAAGCCTGGCAAGCAGGCGGTGGTGCCGTTGCCAGCGGTGCCGAACCCGCCCGGTTCCAGTCCAACTTTGAGTTGCGTCCCCCTCTGCGCCAGCTGGCCAGCGCGGCCGATGTGTTGGCCGCACTGCAGCAACCGGGCCAGACCCTGATCGATGCGCGGGGCGCGCCCCGGTACCGCGGCGAGGTCGAGCCACTGGACCCCGTGGCCGGGCATATTCCGGGCGCACTGAATCGCCCGTTTGGCGACAACATTGGTGCCGATGGCCGCTTCAAGCCTGCTGACGTGCTGCG
The DNA here is from genome assembly GCF_003345135.1 of Acidovorax sp. BoFeN1. NCBI lineage: Bacteria > Pseudomonadati > Pseudomonadota > Betaproteobacteria > Burkholderiales > Comamonadaceae > Acidovorax > Acidovorax sp. BoFeN1. The sequence continues at coordinate 802 of NZ_QOZT01000024.1, read as the reverse complement.
CACCGAATTCGAAGCCCTGCTGGCGGGCCGCAACGCATCCACCGTGGTCCACCAGTGCGGCAGCGGCGTGAGCGCACTGCCCAACATGCTGGCCATGGAAGTGGCCGGACTCGGAAAAACCACGCTTTTTGCAGGCAGCTGGAGCGAATGGTGCAGCGACCCTTCGCGCCCGGTGGAGCGCGGCTAGCGCCTGCAAGCGGGTTGTCCACAGCAGGCCGCTGGCCTGCCAGGAGGGGTTGCGGGGCTGCGGCGCTTGTAAGGCAAATTCCTACAAGCCCCACCCCGAAACCAGACACGCGGCACATCCAAACCCCGACTTAATTTTTGATTGGGGCAGTTTCACAATCCATTTCACCGGATCACGCAAAACCTGCAGTCAGCAGGCAACGCCAGAACCGGCCAAGAAAAGGAAAGCTGCCATGACCAACGAACAACTGCTCGCCGAAATTCGCGAAGCCAATCTCACCTACCTGATGCTGGCGCAAAACCTGATTCGCCACGACAAGGCAGAAGCAGTGTTTCGTCTGGGCATGAACGAAGACGCTGCCGATATTCTGGCATCGCTGTCGGCAGCGCAAGTGCTCAAACTGGCCTCCCGCAACACCCTTCTTTGCAGCTTCCGGGTAGACGACAACCTGGTGTGGAGCTTGCTGACCAACCACTCGGCCAAAAAGGTGGGCAACGAAGCCACCAACACGCTGCACGCCAACATCCTGATGGCCAGCCGCGTGTCCGAAGTGCTCTGATCCTGCACTGCACTTCCCGCTTCCCGCACCCCGCCCTCTGCCACCGAAAGCCACCA
>NZ_QOZT01000023.1:0-47041 GCF_003345135.1 Acidovorax sp. BoFeN1 | reverse complement strand
GGCTACGGAGGTGGCCGTGAAGGCGGCGGCGGTGGCTATGGAGGTGGTGGCCGAGGTGATGGTGGCGGCTACGGTGGCGGCGGTCGCAGTGAAGGCGGCTTTCGCAGCCCCTATGGCACGGGTTCACGCAATGGCGGCGGCAGCGGTGGCCGCAGCGGCGGCGGTGGTGGCTACGGTGGCGGCAACGGCTACTGAACCACTCACCTACAGGTTTTCTTGAGACAAGCCCCTTCGGGGGCTTTTTTCATGGCCAAGGGTTTGGAAAAATCAGGCGGCCTTATTGAAAAATGTCGGCACCCGGCACGCCATCGCATGACAGGCTTGACCCCGCCCTTCGGGCTATTGCACCTCACCCTGGCGGTGCTTGCGCGGGCGGCCTGCCAACAATTGGTCGAACAGCGCGTTCGGTAGCATGCGCAGCAGCCCGGCGACGATGCCCATCTGCCAGGGAATGACCCGGTGGCGTGCACCTGCGGCAATGGCGTTGAAAGCACGGTCTGCAAAATCATCGGCCTGCATCAGGAACGGCATGGCGTAGCGGTTCTGGCGGGTGAGCGGCGTGTCGATATAGCCGGGCGAGAGGGTGACCACACGCACCCCATGCGGGCGCATTTCGCCACGCAGGCTCTCGCAATAGCTGATGACCGCCGCCTTGCTGGCGCAGTAGGCCCCATGCCCTGGCAAGCCCCGAACTCCCGCCACGCTGGCAATACCCACCAAGGTGCCGGACTGGCGTTGCACCATGCCGTCCACAAACGGTTGGAAGGTGGCCGCCATGCCGATATTGTTGGTGGCAAAGGTGCGCGCCATGACCTCAATATCTGCGCCAATGGCGGTGTCCATGCCCACACTGATGCCGGCGTTGGCAATCACCACATCGGGCAGCCCCTGGCGTGCCTTGCAGTCCTGGCCCGCCGCCATGATGCTTTCGGGCACGGACACATCCGCACTATATATTTCATAGCTGTCAGCGCTTATCTGATGGGCGCCAGCCCATGATTTGATCTCAGATGTGCGCCGCGCCACCAGCGCCAGCCGATAGCCTTGCCGATGAAAACGCAGGGCCAGCGCCTGGCCGATTCCACTGGAGGCGCCGGTAATGAAGACGAGTGGTGCAGTCATGGGGCGGCTTCGGCGCTGTGCTCGACTTATCGCGACGCAGCAGGCATCAGAACGCCACGCACACGCCCGCGCAATTGCAGCACCTGGTCAAGGTGGTCGTATTCCATGGCGTCGGCCGTGAACCGGTCGTTGCCCCGGATGAGGACGACCGGCTGGTCTGACCGCACCCGCTCGGCCTGTGTGAAGGCGTGCAGGAATTCACCACGGAACTCCAGGCGCGGTTGCGCCGTGCCAGCGCCTCCCGGTAGCGCCTCGCGCGTGACCACCGCATTGCCAAACAACTGCACTTCAGAGCCGTCGGCGTTGCTCAGGGCGCGATCGGCCGTGGCCAGGGTCACAAGACCCTGCGGCGTCACCGATCGCATGTGGACTTTGTCGACCTCCAGGGTGTCCGTATCGGGATAATGCCGCCCCATCTCGCCCTTGATTTCGCTTTGCATCCGCCCCGTGGCATCAAAGCTCTTGACCGAAAAGAGCTTCATGAAATAGTCGGGCTGGTGTGGATTGCTGGGCCCGGCCGCTGCGGCAATGGGCGCGGGGGCATTGCGCACCAGCCACCAGGTGCCCAGCGCGAGCATCCCCATGAGGATGATCGGGAGGTAAAGTGAAAACTTTTCCCAGCCTTGGCGCATCACGGGCGTCATTGCGTGTAGTCCGCCAGCAAGGCTGCATAGCGGCCACTGGCCACCAGTAGCAGATCACAAAACTCGCGCGCAGCCCCTTCACCGCCACGCGCCACGGTGGTGTGGTGCGCTGCATGGCGAACCTCCACATGGGCATTGGCGGGGGCGCAGGCCAGGGCGCAGCGGCGCATGACGGGCAGATCGGGCCAGTCGTCACCCATGGCAGCCGCCTGCAACCACGAAAACCCCAGGCTCGCCAGCATCTGCTCGGCCGCGGGGCGCTTGTCTTCGGTGCCAAACACAGCATGCTCGACACCCAGCGCCTTCAGGCGCAGGCGCAACGGGGCCGAATCGCGGCCAGTGATCACGGCCGGGGTGATGCCGGCCTTCTGCAGCAACTTCAGGCCATGCCCGTCCAGGGTGTTGAAGCGCTTGAGCGTTTCGCCGGTTTCGCTGAAATACAGGCCGCCATCGGTCAGCACCCCGTCCACATCGAAAAAGGCCACGCGCACGCCCTGGGCCTGCAGCAGCAGCACGGGATCGAAGCTGAGCGCCGGGCTGCTGTCGGCTGCTGAAAATGAAGGGGGGATGGCGCTCATCAGATCACCTTGGCCCGCATCAGGTCGCGGATATGGACCACGCCTTCCAGCGTTCCGTTCGCGCCCACCACCAGCACGCTGGTGATGCCGTGGGTCTCCATCATTTCGGCGGCATTGACCGCCAGGGCGTCGGGTGCAATGCGGCGGGGCGTGGCGTGCATGACCTGGGCGGCCGTGGCCGTGCGCAGGTCGGCGCCCGCTTCGATGCGGCGGCGCAAATCGCCGTCGGTAAAGATGCCCAGCACCTGCCCCGCGCCATCCACCACGGCGGCGGAGCCCAGTCCCTTGGCACTCATTTCCCGCATCAATTCGCTGAAAGAAGCTTCGGGCAAGACGCGAGGGACAGCATCGCCGGAACGCATGACATCGCTCACATGCGTCAGCAGTTTGCGGCCCAGGGCGCCGCCGGGGTGCGAGCGCGCAAAGTCCTCCGGGCGAAAACCCCGCGCATCGAGCAGGACCACGGCCAGGGCATCGCCCATCGCCAGCTGGGCGGTGGTGCTGGCCGTGGGTGCCAGGTTCATCGGGCAGGCCTCGCGCTCCACGCTGCAGTCGAGCGTGAGGTCTGCGTGGCGGGCCAAGGTGGAGTTCAGCCCGCCCGTCATGGCGATCAGGGGCACGCCCAGGCGCTTGAGCACCGGCAGCAGCGCCGTGAGTTCGCCACTTTCGCCGCTGTTGGAGATCGCCAGCACCAGATCCTGGCCGGTCACCATGCCCAGATCACCGTGGCTGGCCTCGGCGGGGTGCACAAAAAAAGCCGGCGTGCCGGTGGATGCCAGCGTGGCCGCAATCTTGCGTCCGATATGGCCGCTCTTGCCCATTCCCATGACCACCACGCGCCCGGTGGTCTGCAAAACCCGCTGCACCGCCTGCACAAACCGGGCATCCACGCGGGCAGCCAACCCCCTCAGGGCAGACGCCTCGATGTCAAACGTTTCCCGCGCCAGGTGCAGGGCCTGATCCGGATCAAGAGTGGAATGGGTGGCGGGAGTCATGCGCGGATTCTATCGACCGGGGTGCATGGGCTCGGATAGCATTGGTAGATGTCCTCACTCGCGCTGACCTTGCTTTACCTACTGGCCGCGGTGTTGGGCGTGGTGGTGTGCCGCAGCCTCAAACTGCCGCCGATGCTGGGGTATCTTGCCGCGGGCGTGCTGATCGGGCCCCATGCGCTGGCACTGGCCCAGAACTCGGAGGGTGTGCGCCATCTGGGCGAGTTCGGGGTGGTATTCCTGATGTTTGCCATCGGGCTGGAGTTCAGCCTGCCCAAGCTGCGCGCCATGCGCCGCCAGGTGTTTGGCCTGGGGCTGGCGCAGGTGGTGCTGAGCATGCTGGTGGTCACGGGGCTGGCCCTGGCGCTGGCGCACCTGGTGGGTGGTGTGTGGGAGATGGGCTGGCAGTCGGCGCTGGCGCTGTCGGGCGTGCTGGCCATGAGCAGCACGGCCATCGTCGTCAAGCTGATGGCCGAGCGCTCCGAGCTCGAAAGCGAACATGGCCGCCGCGTGATGGGCATCCTGCTGTTCCAGGACCTTGCGGTGGTGCCCCTGCTGATTCTGATTCCGGCGCTCAGCTCGTCGCCCGACCGCCTGCTGACCGCCCTGGGGCTGGCGCTGCTCAAGGCCGCCGTGCTGGTGGGCCTGCTGCTCACGGGCGGCCAGCGCCTGATGCGCTGGTGGCTCACGCAGGTGGCCCGGCGCAAGAGCGACGAGCTGTTCATGCTGAACCTGCTGCTGATCACGCTGGGGCTGGCGTGGCTGACCGAGCTGGCGGGCCTGAGCCTGGCGCTGGGCGCCTTCATTGCGGGGGTGCTGGTCTCGGAGACCGAATACCGGCACCAGGTGGGCACCGACATCCGCCCGTTTCATGACGTGCTGCTGGGCCTGTTTTTCATCACCATCGGCATGATGCTGGACTGGCACATTCTGGTGGACCGCTGGGCGCTGGTGCTGGTGCTGATCACGGTGCCGCTGCTGCTCAAGCTGGTGCTCATCCTGGTGCTGGCGCGCAGCATGGGCGCCACCACCGGGGTGGCCTTGCGCACCGGCCTGTATCTGGCGCAGGCGGGCGAGTTCGGCTTTGTGCTGCTGTCGCTCACGCTGGAGAACCGGCTGGTGCAGCCAGCACTCATGAACCCCATTTTGGCGGCCATGGTGCTGTCGATGCTGGCCACGCCGTTTCTCATCATGTACAGCAATCGCATCGTGATGAAGCTGGTGGCCAGCGACTGGCTGCAGCAGTCACTGCAGATGACCACCATTGCACGCAAGTCCATCAACACCAGCAAACACGTGATCATTTGTGGTTTTGGCCGTTGCGGGCAAAACCTGGCCCGGATGCTGGACCGCGAGGGCATTCCCTACATGGCGCTGGACCTGGACCCCGACCGCGTGCGCCAGGCCGCCGCTGCCGGAAACTCCGTGGTCTATGGGGATGCCACACGCCTTCAGGCGCTGATGGCAGCTGGATTGGTGCGCGCCAGCGCGGTGGCCGTGACCTACCTGGATGTGCCGTCGGCGCTCAAGGTGCTGGCCAACACGCGCGCCCATGCGCCGCATGTGCCCGTGGTGGTGCGCACACAAGATGATCTGCACCTGGACAAGCTGCAGGCCGCCGGCGCCACCGAGGTGGTGCCCGAGTCCATCGAGGGCTCGCTCATGCTGGCCAGCCACGCGCTGGCGCTGGTGGGGGTGCCCATGCGCCGGGTGTTGCGGCTGGTGCAGGACCAGCGTGACGCGCGCTACAACCTGCTGCGCGGCTACTTCCATGGGGCCGACGACGACACCGTGAACGAGCGCGACCAGGAGCGCCTGTCTACCGTCACCCTGCCGGTAGGGGCCAAGGTCATTGGCCAGCCGCTGGGTGGGCTGGCGTTGCCCGCCATGGGCGTGCGGGTGGTCAATTTGCGGCGGGGCGACGGCCACCCGAGTGCCGCCGTGGCCGAAGCGCTGCTGGCGGCGGGGGACACACTGGTGCTCTCGGGGCACCCGGCCGCACTGGCGCTGGCCGAGGACAAGCTGCTGCAGGGGTAACAAGGCACCTTCCCATGAGGCGCAGCGCGGCAGCCCAGGCCGGGGGCGTATCCGTTGCAGCGGTCAGCAAAAATTTTGATGAAATACGGCTGAAGCCCTTATCCATAAAGCGCCTACAGCTATTATTTATATAGCAATTCAACAGGCCCTGGACGTCCGAAAAGATAGCCCTGAAAACTGCGGCAGCCGTTGCGCAATAGAAAATCGAGCTGCCCCGGGGTCTCGACCCCCTCTGCCACCACCTTCAGCCCCAGGCTATGGGCCAGCGCCACAATGGTGCAGGCAATGGCCGCGTCGTTGGGGTCGGTGAGCACGTCGCGCACAAAACTCTGGTCGATCTTGAGCTGGTCGAGCGGCAGGCGCTTGAGGTAACCCAGCGATGAATAGCCCGTACCAAAATCGTCCAGCGAAAAGCCCACACCCAGGGTGCGCAGGGCCTGCATCTTGAGGATGCTGTCCTCCACGTCGTGCAGCATCAGGCTTTCGGTCAGCTCCACCTTCAACCGGCTCGGGTCGGCGCCAGACTCTTGCAAGATTTCCAGCACCTGCGGCACAAAATGGGGGTGCCGGAACTCCTTGGCGCTGACGTTCACCGACACGCTCCAGCCAGCGGTGCGGGGTATGGCCGCCCACAGCGCCAGCTGTTCACATGCCAGCCGCATGACCAGCCGCCCCAACGGCAGGATCAGCCCGGTCTGCTCGGCCAGCGGAATGAACTCGCCGGGCGAAACCATGCCGCGCTGCGGATGCATCCAGCGCACCAGTGCCTCTGCGCCCATCACCTCGCCCTGCTCGTTCACCACCGGCTGGTAGTGCAGCAGAAACTCGTTGCGCTGCAGCGCCAGCCGGATATCCCCCTCCAGCGCCGACCGCGCGCTGGCGGCGGCCTGCATGGCGGGGTCAAAAAAGCACAGCGTATTGCGCCCCTGGACCTTGGCCTGGTACATGGCCAGGTCCGCACGCTGAAGCAATTCGTGCACCGACTGCTGCGCGTCCCGAAACAGCGCGATACCGATGCTCGGTGTGCTGTGAATCTCGCGTTTGTCCACCTGAAAAGGTTCGTTCAGCGATGCGATGACCTTCTGGGCAATCGCTTCGGCCTCGACAGCGGCCTCGGGCTCCACGCTGTGCAGGTGCTGGAGAATCAGCACAAACTCATCACCCCCGAGGCGGGCCACGGTGTCCACAGACCGCACACCAGCCTGCAAGCGCTCCGCCACCTGAACCAGCAGGTGGTCTCCCCATTCGTGACCGAACGTGTCGTTGATGGCCTTGAAGTTGTCCAGGTCCAGAAACAGCAGGGCGCCGTGGCACTCTTCGCGCGCGCACAGTTGGGCCGCCTGCGCGAGCCGGTCCAGCAACAGCCGGCGATTGGGCAGCCCTGTGAGCTCGTCATAAAACGCGAGCCGCTCGATCTCGGCCTCGGCCTTCTTGCGCTGGGTGATATTGCGTGCAATGCCGCGATACCCGGTAAATCGGCCTTCGGCATCAAAGATGGGTTCGCCACTGATGGATACCCAGATGGGCGTGCCGTCGCTGCTGGTGCGCCGCATCTCGAAGTCATGAAAGACCTCGTGGGCCTGCAGCTGCTGGCGGTGCTTGCTCCATTGCCCGGGCGCCACCACGGCGTCGGGCAGTTCCCAGCGGGTCAGGCCGTATTGCGATTCATCCGGGATATCCCGATCACGCTCTGCGCTGCCGTCGAACCGGACAAACCGGAAGTCGGCATCCTGCTCCCAGTACCAGTCCGAAGAAAGATGGGTAAGGCTGCGCCAGCGCGCCTCACTCTCCCGCAGCGCCTGCAGTGTGCCCAGGTAATCGGTCACATCGGAAAAAGTGCGCACGCGCCCACCGGCCTCGAGAAGCCGTGTGCGCACCTCCAGAAACCGCCCCGCGCGTGTTTTGCGGATATAGGTTTCGGGCACGCTGGGGCCATCCACGCGCCACGAGTGATCCGATGCCACATATGCCCGTGCGGACGGCTCGATCAACTCGAACCCGGGTCCGAAATCACCCCTGCCGGTCTGGAACCGCACCACCTCTTCCACGGTCGGCTGCGTTGCGAGCAGTTCTTCGGGCAAATCCAGCAGTTCAAGATAACGCCGGTTGTAGACACGGATGTGCCCAGTGGCATCCACGCTGGTGATGCCCTGGGAAACGCTGGCCAGCGTGCCTTCCAGCGCACGGGTTTTTTCGGCCAGCAGCGCACTGGTGCGCGCCAGCTGGGACTCGACTTCACTGCGCGCCAGCTCGGCCCGGCGGGCCAGCTCCAGATGCCCCACCGTGTTGAGCAACGGCTGCAAAAATTGCACATCTGCCTGCGAATACCCGCCGGGGCGGTTGGCCAGCCCGACCATGGCGACAAACGCCCCTGCGGCATGGATGGGCAGGCCCAGATAGCTTTCAAGTGCGGGATGCCCCGGCGGCACCCCGGTGCTGCGCTGATCGGTGCCGGGGTCATTGCTGATGACGGGCTCACCCGTCAAAAGTACCGCACCCAGCAGGGTGTGCAGGTTGTCAAAGACCATTCCCTCCTGGGCATGCTGCGCATATTGGGCGCGCGAAGCGACATCCCAGCTGATGTCGGTCATGGCATGCACGCGCAAGAATGGCTGCCCCTCGGGCTTGTGCTGCACCTGCCCCACCAGCCCGAACGCGCTGCCGGTGAGCGCCATCAATTCCTGCAGCACCGCCTCAAACGCGGCGCGAGGCGACGAGCCGGCAATGAAGATGGCCTGGGCTTGTGTGATGGCCTGCAGCAAGCGGTGCTGGCGTGCCAGCATGGCCTCGGCGCTCTGGCGCGCCCGGGCGCCCGTGCTGCGTTCCAGCACCGCCTGAATCTGCGCCGGAAGCGCCAGCAGATGGTCCCGCTGCGGGGTCTGCACGAGAAAGTCACAGAAGCCATGCCGCATGGCGTGTGCCGCCTGCGCCTCTTCTCCCTCAGGCACGATGAGCAGGGCGGGCACGTTGTCAAGCAGTTCAAGCACGTCAAAGGCAGTGCCATCCACCACGCGCCGCACCGTCAGCACCACATCGGTCTGCTGGCGGGCCAGCACAGGGCGGGCGTGGGCCAGCGAAGGTGCCACCTCGACCGTCCAGTCCAGCCAGGGATCGACCAGCGCACCCACCACTGCCTGCGCGTGGGCACAATCACCATCGATCAAGAGGACTGAGATGGGCATGGGTCAATCCGATGCGCGGACCGCAGGTAGAGCAAACGCCGCCCGCGGAACAGGGAGAAACAACATTTACCCATTATGGGGTGGACGGGGGGCAGCGCTGGTAGGTGTTTCTGGCACGCACATCCCCTCAACAGATCGGCAAGCGGCTCTTACACTCCCCCAAGGGCAGACCATGCCTTCGCCGCCTTCTTCTTTGCTCCTTGCCCCACCGCGCCATCCCATGCAGCCCCTCAGCGTCAACGACTTCCTTCGCCAGCACATCCGCACGGTCCCCGACTGGCCCGCTCCGGGGGTGCAGTTTCGCGACATCACGCCCCTGCTCCAGGACCCCAAGGTTTTCCGCGTCCTGATAGATGCCTTCGTGCACCGCTACATGGACCGCGCGCTGCGCCCCGACGTGGTGGCCGGGCTGGACGCACGCGGCTTTATCCTGGGCGCAGTGGTTGCCTACGAATTGAATGTGGGGTTTGTGCCCATCCGCAAAAAGGGCAAGCTGCCTTTCACCACGGTGGAAGAAACCTACGAACTCGAATACGGCAGCGCCACCGTAGAGTTGCACACCGATGCCGTCAAACCAGGCGACCGCGTGCTGCTGATCGACGACCTGATTGCCACCGGCGGCACCATGATGGCTGGCAAGAAGCTTCTGGAAAAACTGGGCGCCACGGTCACCGAAGGCGCCGCCATTGTCGATTTGCCGGAGCTGGGCGGATCACAGCGCCTGCGCGAAAGCGGCCTTGCGCTTTACACCCTGGTGGATTTCACCGGGCACTGACCCCCGGTTGAGCGCAGGGCCGGCAAAGGCGTGCAGTCGGGCGCCGCTGCCCGACACAGCCTATTTCAGTTGAGGTCGCCGTATTGGGTGCTGCTGAGGTCCGGAGAGGCCCCATCCGCACCGGGCATCACGGTGTCTTCAAATCCGGTCGGCCGGGAGGGTGGCAGCAAAGGTCCCGACCGCAACGGGACACCCGGCTTGCTGGCCGCGGCAGGCGCTGCCCGTGCGCCAGCGGCATCCGACAGCGCGCGCTTGAATGCCGCCACTTCGTCGGCCTCGATGGGTTCGTAGCGCGGCGCAGGGCGCACCGCAGAAGCCTCGGGGCGGGCCTGCGCAATGGGGGCTGGCCGCACAGGGGGCGCTGCGGCGGCAACCGGCCCGGCAGGGCGCAACGCAGGAGCCACGGGAGCAGCCGCCCGCACAGGCACACCGGCTGCGGCAGAGGCTGCGGGCAGAGAGGCCCCCAGCGGGGCAATGCCTTTTTGCGGAATGCCCACTGCTACATGGTCATTGATGCGCCAGTAAACCGCCGTCACCAGAATGTCGTAACGGGCCTTGGCCGTCTGGGCAATCAGCGCCTCGATCTCGCTGAGCCGCACGGTTTCTCCGCCAAACTCGCGGGCCAGGTCCATCATCACCAGAAACTGCCGGCCGCGCTGGTCCAGCGACAACACCTTGAACTTGTAACTGGCCGACAGTACCCCGGCACGCACCATGGCATCCCGCACCACGGTGTAGAGCAGTTCGCGCCGCTCCATGCGTTCATTCTTGCGGTTGGCAGCGTGCTCCACGGGCCGGGGTTCCAGGGCCGGATTGCGTCCCACCGCCAGCGGAACCGTGGCATCCGCGTTGAGCAGGCCCGAGGGTTCGATGGGCGAACGGGGTTTCGACGGTGAAGGTTTGCGGCTAAACCAACTGAACAGGGACATGGTTTGCTTTCTGGCGGAGGCACCGGTAAATATCCGAATTGAGTTTACCCGGCGCGCCCACGCGAGCACCTCCCAATGAACCCGGAAAAAGCGTGAAGAACGCCCGGTGTCAGGTAGCTGCAACGCGGCGGCGGCGGTTGCCCAGCCGTTTCGCCAGCACAGCCCCTGCGGCCATGGCCAGACCCAGCGCAATGGCGGGCTGGCGGTTGGTCAGCTCGGTAAAGCGCAAAGCCGTCAGGGTCCACAGCTTGGTCGGCGCGCTGGCCTGCACCGTGGCGCTGCGGGGGCGCATCGAAAAGAAGGCGCCTTCTCCCACCACCGACCCCGGCCCCACAATCGCCAGCCGCAGGCGCTCCTTTTCGTCTTGGTAGTGCACGCTCAGGCTGCCGCTCTCGACCAGATAAAGCGTTCTGTCCGTCGCACCCTGGGAAAACAGCACATGGCCGGCTGGCACGGCATAGGGCTGCAGGTAGGCGGAAACCGTATCCCACTGTGCGGGCGTCAGAGGATTGGACATGCTGTCGTCTGCATCCGCCTGGGCGATGGCGCTCAGCAGGCCCGTGAGATCGATTTTGGATGCGATGGGTGTAATGGCGTTCATGGTCTGTTGAAGCTAACCTTGTAACAGAGCAGGCACAAGCATTCTTTACGACTGTTTACAACAAAAGCCGGCCAATGCCGTTACTTGCCGATACAAAAACTGGAGAAGATGACACCCAGCAGGTCGTCGGACGAAAATTCGCCGGTGATGCTGCTCAGCGCGTTCTGCGCCAGGCGCAGCTCTTCGGCCAACAGGTCCAGTGCGGGGCCAAGGGCATCCAGCTGGGCCGCTGCCTCCTCCAGGTGCTGCTGCACGGTGCGCAGCGCCTGCACATGCCGGGCGCGAGCGATGTACACGCCTTCTGGCGCCGACTGCCAGCCCGCCACCTCCAGCAAAATGCGGCGCAAGGCATCCAGCCCTTCGCCCGTGCGGGCCGACAGGTGCACGGCGGCCCGCCCTGCGGACGCAGGTTGTGCGGCCCCCGGCACGCAGTCCACCTTGTTCCATACGTCGATGACGGGCACGGATGAAGGCAATTTTTCGGCCAGGGTGCTCTCTATCACTGCGTCCGCTGCCCTGTAGTCCATCGCATCCCGGCGCGCGAGGTCGTGCAGGAACAGCACCGCATCGGCGCCGGCAATTTCGTCCCAGGCGCGGGCGATGCCAATGCGTTCCACTTCGTCATCGCTGTCGCGCAGCCCGGCGGTGTCGATGATGTGCAGGGGCACGCCTTCGATCTGGATCGTCTGCTGCACCTTGTCGCGCGTGGTTCCGGCAATGGGCGTGACGATGGCCAGCTCGGCGCCGGCCAAGGCGTTGAGCAACGAGCTTTTGCCGGCGTTGGGCTGCCCGGCAATCACCACCTTGATGCCCTCGCGCAGCAGCGCGCCCTGGCGGGCCCGCTGCATTACCTGCGACAGCGTTTGCTTCAAGTTCGATAGCTGCCCGCGCGCGTCTGCCTTGCGCAGGAAGTCGATTTCTTCTTCAGGAAAGTCGAGCGTTGCTTCCACCAGCATGCGCAGGTGAATGAGCGCATCGCGCAGTGCATGGATCTCGTGCGAGAAAGCGCCCGTGAGCGAGCGGCTGGCGCTGCGCGCCGCCGCAGTGGTAGAGGCGTCGATCAGGTCGGCAATCGCCTCGGCCTGTGCCAGGTCGATCTTGTCGTTGAGAAACGCACGCTCGGTGAATTCGCCCGGCTGGGCCACGCGCAGGCCGGGCAGGGCGGGTTGGCCTGTGGCCGGGTGCGCCTGTGCGCCCGCCTCCAGGCAGCGCGCCAGCAATAGCTGCAAGACCACCGGCCCACCATGGGCTTGCAGCTCCAGCACGTCTTCCCCGGTGTAGGAGTGGGGCGCGGGGAAAAATAGCGCCAGCCCCTGGTCAATGGGTTGCCCCACCGCATCACGGAAGGGCAGGTAAGTGGCCTCGCGCGGGCGCAAGGTGCGCCCACACAAGGCTTTAACCAGCGCCCCCAGCCCCTTGCCCGACACGCGCACGATACCCACAGCCCCGCGTCCGGGGGCGGTGGCGATGGCGGCGATGGGATCGTGGTGGCGGGCGAGCATGGGCAAGGACTTTACAAGGTGGACAGAAAAAAGGCCGCTTGCGCGGCCTTTCGGGGATCAGTTCGTGGATGTCAGCGTTGCCGCTGCAGCATCACTTGAACTTCGGCAAATTGAATTGCGGCGGCACGCCCATGCGGGTGTTGATGATCCACTGCTGCGCAATCGACAGGATGTTGTTCGTCAGCCAGTACAGCACCAGGCCGGCCGGGAAGAAGAAGAACATCACGCTGAAAATCAGCGGCATGAACCACATCATCTTGGCCTGCATCGGGTCAGGTGGCGCGGGGTTCAGCGCCGTCTGCAGCAGCGAGCTGGCCGTCATCAAGAGCGGCAGGATGAAGTAAGGGTCGGGCGTGGACAGGTCGTGGATCCAGCCGATCCAGGGCGCGTTGCGCATCTCCACGCTGGACAGCAGCACCCAGTACAGCGCAATGAACACGGGGATCTGGATCATGATGGGGAAGCAGCCGCCCATGGGGTTGACCTTTTCCTCGCGGTAGATGCGCATCATCTCCTGCTGCATCTGCTGCGGCTTGTCCTTCAGACGCTCACGCATCTCCATGATCTTGGGGTTGACGGCCTTCATCTTGGCCATGCTGGCGTAGGCCTTGGCATTGAGCCAGTAAAACGCGATCTTGAGCAGCAGCACCAGGGCCACTATGGACCAGCCCCAGTTGCCCAGCAGCTTGTGCAGGTTGTCGAGCAGCCAGTACAGCGGCTTGGACAGGATGGTCAGCCAGCCGTAGTCCTTGACGAGCTCCAGGCCGGGGGCGAGCTTTTCCAGGCTGGTCTCGACCTGCGGGCCGGCAAACAGCTGCGCCTGCACGGTCTTGCTGGCGCCGGGCGCGATTTCGCCCACGGGCGTGATCATGCCCACCGAGTACAGGTTGCTGTCCACCTTGCGCATGAAGAGTTCGCGCGTGATGCCGTCACCCAGCAGCCAGGCACTGGCAAAGTAGTGCTGCACCATGGCCACATAGCCATTGGTGGCAGTCTTTTCGAACTCGGGCTTGCCTTCTTCGATCTTCTTGAAATCGACCTTCTGGTATTTCTTGGCGTCGGTGTAGACGGCAGGGCCGGTGAAGGTGGAATAGAACGACGACTCTCCGGGAGGCGGGTTGCCGTCACGCACCAGTTGCAGATACAGCTGGGGCGAAACAGCCGTGCTGCCGGTGTTCACTACCTCATGGGCCACGGCCATGTCGTACGAGCCACGCTTGAGCGTCCAGGTCTTGACCAGCTTCAGGCCACCGAGGTCGGGCGACTCAAAGCGCACGCTCAACTCGTTTTCGCCGTCCAGAAGCGCGCGCGGGCCCGGCACGGCCTGCATCACCGTTTTATGGGTGGGGTAGGCGCCACCGATCAGCCCGGTCTGGGCCACATACACCCGGGCGGCGCTTTCGTCGAACAGCAGGAAGTTGCGGCTCTTGTCCGCCATGTCCACATGCTTGAGCAGCTCGGCATGGGTGAGCGAGCCACCCTCGCTGTCGAACGTCAGGCGGTACACGTCAGTGGTCACCTCGACGCGCTCACGCGCGGCGGGCGCCGCGGGGGCGGGCTGGCCCGGCACCGCAGCCGCGCCTTGCGCGGGCGCGGCAAGCGCCGTGGTGGGCGAAGGCACGCTGGCCGCGCCCGTGGCGGTGGTCGCTGCCCCAGCAGGGCCCGGCGCAGTCTCCGTCACGGCGGGGTTGGAGGAAGGGAAGAATGTGGCCTTGTTACCGTTGTGCAGCTGCCATTTGTCCCACAGCAGAACCATGGAAAAGCCAAAAATCACCCACAGGATGGTGCGGCGAATGTCGTTCATGAAGACTTCTTTGGTGAGGATGGTTGGGTGTTGGAAGGAGAAAGCCGCGAAAAAAGCCGCATGCTGCGCGGCAATTGTTGCGGGACCGGGTCATGGCCCCCGTCACACCAGGGATGGCAGCGTACCAGCCTGCGCACCGTGAGATAACTGCCCGCCGCAGCACCATGCTGCTCCAGCGCCTGCAGCGAATAAGCCGAGCAGGTGGGCTCAAACCGGCAGGACGAGCCCAGCCAGGGGCTGAGGAACAGCCGGTAGCCCTTGACCAGCCCCATGAGTGTTGCACGCATCATGGGGCCACTTGCTCAGGCACTGGCGCCACGGCAGGACGCCGTGCCGCATGGCCAAACAACTGCAACAGTTCAGCTCGCACGGCCAGCTTGAGCGGGTCGGACGTGGCACTGACGAACTGCTTGCGATCAAACGTGGCACGCAGGCGCACCACATGGGCCGCCTGCGGCAAACGGGCCTCGAACAGGTCCGCCACGGCATAAATCTGCCGCTTGATGGTGTTGCGTGTGACAGCGCGCTTGGCCCAGCGTTTGGGCACCATGGCGCCCAGCCAGACATCATGCACGGCAAACAGGGCCTGCGACCCTTGCACAGATGGCAAGGAGTCGGGCCCTGAGGAAGCAATGGGGTTCACTGCGGCAGCAGCGCTATTGGCGTCCAGCACCAGACGGTGCAGCGCAAAATGCGCAGTGCGGGAGACAGTGCCTCCCGCCATGGCCGCCTGGAACTGCGGACGGGTTTTCAACCGTTGCACGCAAGCACCCCGTTTGGAACCTGGCGGCGCAAACCGGGGAGCAGGCCGGAGACCGTAACGGCCTTAGACGGCCAGGCGCTTGCGGCCCTTGGCGCGGCGTGCGTTGATCACGGCGCGGCCGCCGCGGGTCTTCATGCGGACGAGGAAACCGTGGGTGCGTGCGCGGCGCGTCTTGGAGGGCTGATAAGTACGTTTCATGATGCTATTCCTTGAGGTTCAGTTCCGGGCTGCTGCTCTTGAACCCCGCCATCCGTGGCCGCAGCGCCCCATGCGGGAGTCGCTCACAACCGAAGACTTGCGGGGCAGAAATAACGGCGCGCCGGGTCAAATCACCCTGAACACATTCAGGGAAACCGAAAATTATCGCAGGCTTGGTGCCAACTGGCAATGCCCATCGCACTGTGGGCCTTTGTCGGAACACAAAAAACCCTGCCCCCAGGCCCCGCAGCCCTGCCTTTCGCAGGTGCTTTGAAAATTGTGGATAACTCCTTGACAAGCTACAATCCGCCGCCTGGAACCGTTCCTCCTATCCACAACAAGAATGCCCCCTGAAATGACCGAGGAATCCCATCGCAGCCCCATGGGCCAGCCCGGTGCCGACGCCGGCCAGGGCCTTTGGCAGGCCTGCGTAGAGCAGCTCGCCCAAGACCTGCCCGAGCAACAATTCAACACCTGGATCAAGCCCCTGATAGCGCAGGTAGCCGAAGATTTTTCCAAGGTCACGCTGCTGGTTGGCAACCGTTTCAAGCTCGACTGGATTCGCGCCCAATACGCGGGCCGTATTGCCGCTCTGCTGGAGTCAATTTACGGGCAATCCGTTACGCTGGAGTTAGCGCTTGCTCAGCGCGAATCCGTTGCGCGCACTTACATCCGGCCCGCAACCACCCAACCCACCGCCCCTTCTGACGCACAGAACCACAGCAGCGACGAAGCCCCTGCCGGCGCCTTTCGCACCCGGCTCAATCCGGCGCTGACGTTCGAGACCCTGGTGGAAGGCACGGCCAACCGCATGGCGCGCTCGGCGGCCATGCACGTGGCGGGCATGCCCGGGCACCTGTACAACCCGCTTTTCATCTATGGCGGTGTGGGCTTGGGCAAAACCCACCTGGTGCATGCCGTGGGCAACAAGCTGCTGGCCGACCGGCCCGATTCCAAAGTTCTCTACATCCACGCCGAGCAGTTTGTGTCGGATGTGGTTAAGGCCTACCAGCGCCGCACTTTTGACGAATTCAAGGAGCGCTACCACTCGCTCGATCTGCTGTTGATCGACGATGTGCAATTTTTTGCCAACAAGGACCGAACGCAGGAAGAATTCTTCAATGCGTTCGAAGCCCTGCTGGCCAAAAAGAGCCATATCGTAATGACGTCGGACACTTATCCCAAGGGTCTGGCCAACATCCACGAGCGGCTGGTTTCGCGCTTTGATTCGGGCCTTACGGTAGCCATCGAGCCGCCCGAGCTGGAGATGCGCGTGGCCATTTTGATCAACAAGGCGCGCGCTGAAAGCACCGAAATGCCCGAGGAAGTGGCATTTTTCGTGGCCAAGAACGTGCGCTCCAACGTGCGCGAACTCGAAGGCGCGCTGCGCAAGATCCTGGCCTATTCACGCTTCAACCAAAAGGAAATCTCCATCCAGCTGGCCCGCGAGGCGCTGCGCGATCTGCTGTCCATCCAGAACCGGCAGATCAGTGTGGAAAACATCCAGAAGACGGTGGCCGACTATTACAAAATCAAGGTCGCCGACATGTACAGCAAGAAGCGCCCGGCCAGCATTGCCCGCCCGCGCCAGATTGCCATGTACCTGGCCAAGGAGTTGACGCAAAAGAGTCTTCCCGAAATCGGAGAATTGTTTGGCGGGCGCGACCACACCACCGTGCTGCATGCCGTGCGCAAGATTTCTGGCGAGCGCCAGCAACTCACCGAACTGAACCAGCAGCTGCATGTGCTGGAGCAAACACTCAAGGGCTGATGCAGGTGGTGCAAGCCCCCAACGGAAGCGCCCCGGTTAACGGGCAAAATGGCGGTTTATGCGGCAGGGAGGAGGCACAACCTGTGCTGCTGTCCACGCACCGTTCCAAAAACCACAAGAGGTTGACATGATCGTCCTGAAGGCAACACAAGACAAGGTTCTCGCGGTTCTGCAATCGGTCTCCGGCATTGTTGAACGCCGGCACACCCTGCCCATCCTGGCCAATGTGCTGATCCGCAAGACGGGCAATGCCCTGCAGCTGACGACCAGCGACCTCGAAATCCAGATCCGCACCACCGCCGAGCTGGGTGGCGACACCGGTGACTTCACCACCACGGTGGGCGCACGCAAGCTCATCGACATCCTGCGCACCATGCCCGGCGACCAGACGGTGAGCCTGGAATCGGCCCAGTCCAAGCTCATCTTGAAGGGCGGCAAAAGCCGGTTCACGCTGCAGACGCTGCCGGCTGAAGATTTTCCGCTGGTGCAGGAGTCGGCGGCTTTTGGCCCCGTGTTCAGCGTGCCGCAAAAGACGCTCAAAGACCTGCTGGGCCAGGTGTCGTTTGCCATGGCGGTGCAGGACATCCGCTATTACCTCAACGGCATCTTGTTTGTCGCCGAAGGCAAGCAACTGAGCCTGGTGGCCACCGACGGCCACCGCTTGGCCTTTGCCAGCGCCACACTGGATGTGGAAGTGCCCAAGCAAGAGGTGATTTTGCCGCGCAAGACGGTGATCGAGCTGCAGCGCCTGCTGTCTGATGCGGGTGGCGACAACCAGCCCCACATCGAAATGCAGTTTGCCAACAACCAGGCCAAGTTCACGTTTGGTGGCATGGAGTTTGTCACCAAGCTGGTCGAGGGCAAGTTCCCCGACTACAACCGCGTGATCCCGCGCAACCACACCAACAGCGTGACCCTGGGCCGCGCGCCGCTGCTGGCCAGCCTGCAGCGCACCGCCATCATGACCAGCGACAAGTTCAAGGGCGTGCGCCTGAACCTGGAGCCCGGCACCCTGCGCGTGGCCAGCAACAACGCCGAGCAGGAGGAGGCCGTGGACGAGCTCGACATCGACTACGGCGGTGACACTATCGAGATCGGTTTCAACGTCACCTATCTCATCGACGCCCTGGCCAACATGAGCCAGGACATGGTGAAGGTTGAGCTGTCGGACGGCAACAGCTCGGCATTGCTGACCATTCCCGACAACAGCACCTTCAAGTACGTCGTCATGCCCATGCGCATCTGACGCAGCACAGCCACCAGAACACTATTGTTTTGATAGCTGTTAGCGCTTACCCCATAAGCGCTAGAGCCACTTTTTATCATTGAACATATTGGAAACCGCCGGTTTCCACGGATCCCAAGGCCCACCATGACCGCAGACAACACGCAACCCGAGCCCATCGAGAACGGCTCCACCGGTAATGGTGAGCCCGTTGTGCCAAAAATCGACACCAACCAGGCTGGCGCCAGCGAAAGCTACGGCGAAGGCGCCATCACCATCCTGGAAGGCCTGGAGGCCGTGCGCAAGCGCCCCGGCATGTACATCGGCGACACGAGCGACGGCACCGGCCTGCACCACCTGGTGTTTGAGGTGGTGGACAACTCCATCGACGAAGCGCTGGCCGGCCACTGCGACGACATCGTGGTCACCATCCACTCGGACAACTCCATCAGCGTCACCGACAACGGCCGCGGCATTCCCACCGGCGTGAAGATGGACGACAAGCACGAACCCAAGCGCTCGGCGGCCGAGATTGCGCTGACCGAGTTGCACGCCGGCGGCAAGTTCAACCAGAACAGCTACAAGGTCTCGGGCGGCCTGCACGGCGTGGGCGTGAGCTGCGTGAACGCGCTCTCCAAAAAGCTGCGCCTCACGGTGCGCCGCGAAGGCAAGATGCATGTGCTGGACTTCAGCCAAGGCTTTGTGCAAAACCGCATCATCGAAACGGTGGACGGCGTCGAAGTCTCGCCCATGAAGGTGATCGGCGACACCGAAAAGCGCGGCACCGAAGTGCACTTTTTGCCCGACACCGAAATCTTCAAGGAAAACAGCGATTTCCATTATGAAATCCTGGCCAAGCGCCTGCGCGAGCTGAGCTTTCTGAACAACGGCGTGCGCATTCGCCTGAAAGACGAGCGCACCGGCAAGGAAGACGACTTCTCGGGCGCCGGCGGCGTGCGCGGCTTTGTCGAGTTCATCAACAAGGGCAAGACCGTTCTGCACCCCACCTCGTTTTATGCGGCGGGCGAGCGCCCGGCAGAAACCTACGGCGGCATTCCCGGCACGCACATCGGCGTGGAAGTGTCCATGCAGTGGAACAGCGGCTACACCGAGCAGGTGCTGTGCTTCACCAACAACATCCCCCAGCGTGACGGCGGCACCCACCTCACCGGCCTGCGCGCCGCGATGACCCGCGTCATCAACAAATACATCGAAGAAAACGACTTTGCCAAAAAAGCCAAGGTCGAGGTGACCGGCGATGACATGCGCGAAGGCCTGTGCTGCGTGCTCAGCGTGAAGGTGCCCGAGCCCAAGTTCAGCAGCCAGACCAAGGACAAGCTGGTGTCGAGCGAAGTGCGCGCGCCGGTGGAAGACATCGTGGGCAAGCTGCTCACCGACTACCTGCAAGAGCGCCCCGGCGACGCCAAGATCATCTGCGGCAAGATTGTGGAAGCCGCCCGCGCCCGGGAAGCCGCCCGCAAGGCCCGCGAAATGACGCGCCGCAAGGGCGTGCTCGACGGCATGGGCCTGCCCGGCAAGCTGGCCGACTGCCAGGAGAAAGACCCCGCGATGTGCGAGATCTACATCGTCGAGGGCGACTCCGCCGGAGGCTCTGCCAAGCAGGGCCGCGACCGCAAGTTCCAGGCCATCCTGCCGCTGCGCGGCAAGATCCTGAACGTGGAAAAAGCCCGCTACGAAAAGCTGCTGACCAGCAACGAAATCCTCACGCTCATCACCGCTTTAGGCACCGGCATCGGCAAGGCCGGCGGCAGCACCGGCAACGACGATTTTGACGTCGCCAAGCTGCGCTACCACCGCATCATCATCATGACCGACGCCGACGTGGACGGCGCCCACATCCGCACCCTGCTGCTCACCTTCTTCTACCGCCAGATGCCCGAGCTGGTGGAGCGCGGCCACATCTACATTGCCCAGCCGCCGCTTTACAAGGTGAAGGCCGGCAAGGAAGAGCTGTACCTCAAAGACGCGCCCGCACTCGACGGCTTTTTGCTGCGCATTGCGCTGAACCACGCCAGCGTGTTCACCGGCACCGCCAGCAACCAGACCCTGAGCGGCGACACACTGGCCGAGCTGGCGCGCAAGCACCAGATCGCCGAAAGCGTCATTGCCCGTCTGGGCAACTTCATGGACGCAGAAGCCCTGCGCGCCATTGCCGACGGCGTTTCCCTCCAGCTCGACACCGTGGCCGAAGCCGAAACCAGCGCCGTGGCCCTGCAGGCCAAGCTGCGCGAGCTCAACACCACCGGTGCCCCCGCCGAAGTGGCCGGCGAGTTTGACGCGCGCACCGACAAGCCCCTGCTGCGCATCAGCCGCCGCCACCACGGCAACATCAAGAGCAGCGTCATCACGCAAGACTTTGTGCACGGCGCCGACTACGCCGCCCTGGCCGAAGCCGCCGAAACCTTCCGCGGCCTGCTCGGCGAAGGCGCCAAGGTAATGCGCGGCGAAGGCGAAAAGCAAAAAGAAGAAAAAGTGGGCGACTTCCGCCAGGCCATGAAGTGGCTCATCTCGGAGGCCGAACGCTCCACCAGCCGCCAGCGCTACAAAGGCCTGGGCGAAATGAACCCCGCCCAGCTGTGGGAAACCACCATGGACCCCACCGTGCGCCGCCTGCTGCGCGTGCAGATCGACGACGCCATCGAGGCCGACCGCGTGTTCACCATGCTGATGGGCGATGAGGTGGAGCCGCGCCGGGAGTTCATCGAGGCCAATGCGCTGCGCGCGGGGAATATTGACGTCTGATTTATCATGTAGGTAGCCTCATAAGCTGAGAAATTGAGACCCATA
Organism: Acidovorax sp. BoFeN1; assembly: GCF_003345135.1. Taxonomy (NCBI): domain Bacteria; kingdom Pseudomonadati; phylum Pseudomonadota; class Betaproteobacteria; order Burkholderiales; family Comamonadaceae; genus Acidovorax; species Acidovorax sp. BoFeN1. The sequence goes on along the minus strand of NZ_QOZT01000023.1, from coordinate 26,110 downwards.
AGTTGAGAAATTTATGGGTCTTTTTCTTTGAGTTGGCCGGCGCTATCAGGCATGGTTGATTGAATAATCACCTTCCTGCGCTCCCTGATACCTATACCCTCCCATGGCCAACCAACTCACTCTCGAAGCCCTTGAATCCTGGCTGTGGGAATCCGCCAACATCCTGCGCGGCTCCATCGACTCCTCAGACTTTAAAAATTACATCTTTGGCCTACTGTTCCTAAAGCGGTTCAATGATGTTTTCGAGGAACGTGTCAAACAACTACAGGCAAACGACGGACTGAGCGAACTGGACGCCCTGGCCGAAGTACAGGACAAGTGGGGAGTTTTCCCTTCCAGTGCACGTTGGCCAAGTCTCGTTGCCCGCACCGAAAACATCGGTGAGGCACTGGACAAGGCATTCGCCACCATCGAAGCGAACAACACCGAGTTGCAACACGTGCTGACCGCCACCCAGTACGGTGACAAGCGTGTGCTGTCGGACGCGACGTTGCAGCGCCTGCTGCGCCACTTCAACCAGTACAAGCTGGGCAATGCCGACCTATACAAGGCTGACATGCTGGGCGACGCCTATGAGTACCTCATCAAGCAGTTCGCCGACGACGCGGGCAAGAAAGGTGGTGAGTTCTACACGCCCAAGGCGGTGGTGCAACTGGTGGTCGAACTCCTCGACCCGCAGCCTGGCCACAGCGTGTACGACCCCACCTGCGGCAGCGGCGGCATGCTGGTGGAAAGCGCCCACCACATCGCCAAATTGCCGGGCGGCCTGCTCTTGAGCGACAAACCCAATGTGCTGCTGTTCGGGCAAGAGAAGAACCTTGGCACGTGGGCCATCGCCAAGTTGAATCTCTACCTGCACAACATGCGTGCCGAGATTGAGCGCGGCGATACCTTGGTGGAACCCAAGCACCTCGACGGGGACTACCTCAAGACCTTCGACCGGGTGATTGCCAACCCGCCGTTTTCGGCCAAGGCTTGGTGGTCGCCGCTGGAGCTGGCAAACGAGGCCGAACAGGAAGGCGACAAGAAACCCAAGGCGCCCAACTACAAGCAGGTCAGCGACCCCTACGGCCGCTTTGTCTACGGAATCCCGCCGCGAGGCTATGCCGACCTCGCCTTCGCCCAGCACATGCTGGCCAGCCTCAAGGCCGATGGCCGCATGGGCATCATCCTGCCGCACGGCGTGCTGTTCCGGAGCGGCGAAGAAGGCAAGATTCGCGAGGGTCTGCTGTTCGGCACCGACGCCGCCAGCGGCAACCAACCCGGCGACCTCATCGAGGCGGTCATCGGTCTGCCCTCGGCCCTGTTCTACAACACCGGCATTCCGGCCTGTGTGCTCGTCCTGAACAAGCGCAAACCGGCTGCGCTCAAGGGCAAGGTCATCATCATCGACGCCAGCCGCGACTACCTCGAAGGCAAGGCCCAGAACAGCCTGCGCCCCAAGGACATCGCTCGCATTGCTGGCACGCACAAAGCGGCCTTCGAACATCAGACCGAGGTCGATAACTACTGCCGGGTGGTGCCGCTGGACGAAATCCGCAGCAACGACGGCAACCTCAATATTGCCCGGTATATCGACAACGGCGAGACCGAGGAGACCGTCGATATTGCGGCCACCTTGTCGCAACTGGCGGCATTGGCCGAGGAAGAAGCCCACATTGATGCGCGTCTGAACGGCTATCTGGCGGAGTTGGGGCTGCTGGAGACCGGGGCGTGAGCATCGTAGGCGTGCCGGGTTATCAGGAGACCGCCGCGGGGTGGATTCCGACTGATTGGTCTGCCTTGCCCCTTGGCGCTATTGCCTCGGTTAGGAAGGACAGGGGTGTTGCCAAGCAAGGCGTCCGGTGCGTTGAGCTTGAGCACGTCGAGCCAGAAACGGGCCGCCTGCTGGGTTGGGACAGCAGCGGCGTGCAGGCCAGCATCAAGACGACCTTTAAGCGGGGCGATGTGCTGTTCGGAAAGCTGCGCCCGTACCTTCGAAAGTACGCCATCGCTCCATTCGATGGCATCTGCTCCACAGAGATATTGGCGATTCACGATAGGGACGGCCAGTCTGACAACCGATTCCTCTTTCACTTGATGCAGGGGGATGGGGTCTTCGCGACCGTCAAGGTGCTGTCTTATGGCACAAAGATGCCGCGCGTTAGCTGGACTGACTTGTCGGACATTGTTCTCGGCATCCCGCCACTACCCGAACAGCAAGAAATCGCCACTATCCTGTCGGCGGCGGACGACAAACTGGCCGTGATTGCGCGCCAGATTGAAGCCACCCAGGCCCTCAAGCGAGGCTTGATGCACACCCTGTTCAGCCGAGGTGTCGGCACCCTAGATACCGGTGGCCGATGGGTGCCTCACGCCGAGTTCAAGGACACTGAGCTGGGGGAAATTCCGGCAGGGTGGGAAGTCGTGCCTCAAGGCTCGGTGGCGACCTTCTTCAATGGTCGGGCCTACAAGCTGACAGAGTGGGAAGAGACGGGAACCCCCGTGATACGGCTGCAAAACCTGACCGGGAGCGGCGACAAGTATTACTACTCGAACCTTGTTCTCCCGGACCATCAGTACGTAGAGAAGGGCGACTTGCTTTACATGTGGTCCGCGACTTTCGGGCCGTACATCTGGTGGGGCGATAAGGCCATCTACCACTATCACATCTGGAAGGTTGAGTGCGGAGAGCGGCTCCACCAGGGTTTCATGTACTACTCGCTCGTCCGGCTGACCGCTGCGATGAAAGGGAAGACACACGGCTCAACGATGATGCACCTCACCAAGGCTGGCATGGAAAAGAACCCGCTGGTCTTGCCACCCATCGGCGAGCAGATGCGAATCGCCGAGGTTCTCTCCGGCGTTGATTCGAAGATTGAACTACTGAGGACCCGGCAATCGCATTTTCGAACCCTGAAACGCGGCTTGATGCAAAAGCTCCTCACCGGCGAATTGCTGGTCAGTGTGGACGCCAGCGCGACCGGGACGTAGGGGACCGGCATGGCGTCGCAGGCTTTGGTCACCCCAGAACCCCCGCTTGAACTGCAGCGCGATGTGCAGCGCAAGCTGGGGCGGTGCCTGCTTCGCCTGCAGCAGTATGAAATCCTGCTCAAGGCACTGGTAGCGCACGGCGACATTGCCGGGTCACCGGCTGGATTTCAGGCTGTGCGAGACGCTCAGGTGGCCTCAGCCCACAAGAAGACCTTGGGGACCTTGGTCGGCATGCTGACCGAGCGCCATCTGACCACTTCCGAGGAAGATGACAGCACTGAAGAGCCGCAGGGCGACGGTGGCATTTGGCTCCGATTCCACTTTCAGGTGGGGCTCGACGCCAGCCAGTATCAAGCCACCACGGCCACGCTGAAGGAGTTGGTGGACTTGCGCAACGAGCTGGTTCACCACTTCTTACAGCGGTTCAACATCTGGGAGCGTCAGGGTTGCATCGACGCAGATGCCTACCTGGATGCCAGCTTCGAGACCATTGACGGCCACTACCTGACCTTGCGTGGATGGGCTCAAACTATGGATGAAGCCCGAGCGTTGATGGCGTCGTTCGTGCGCACTGCGGCGTTTGAGGACCTGCTAGTGAACGGCATTGCCCCGGATGGTTCGGTGGACTGGCTTGCCAGTGGAGCCGTACGCTGCCTGCGTGAAGCCGAGTCAAAGTTCATGGCGAATGGTTGGACAAAGCTCAACACGGCGACCGCATGGATTCGCTCGGAGCATCCCGACCAACACCCCCAGCGCTATGGCTGTGGCAGTTGGCGGCAAGTCATTCACGAGTCCCAGCAGTTTGAGATTCGCAGGATGGTGAACACAGAACAAGGCTGCGGCGAGGTTTGGTATCGCAGCCGTCAGGAGGAAGCCAGCATGCAAGGGAAGAGAAGCTCATGAGCCAGTCACCTGAAAAGACTGGCGTCGAAACGCCTGCCATCGAGTCGCTGGTCAAGTTGGGCTACGTCCATCTGCCGGGCAATGCCGTGCAGGTGGAATACCGCCATCTCGCCCCGCTGCTTGAGAGTGTGCTGCGCCCACGCCTGCTTGCTCTCAACCCCTGGCTGGCCATTGCACCGGGCGGCGTTGACTCGGCCTTGATAGAGCTGCGCAAGCGGGTCAACGACGAGCTACTGCCAGCGAACAAGGCCTTCTGGGAGCAGGTGGTGCATCGCTCCGACATCCAGGTGAAGGATGCCGACGGCAAGCCGCACAGCGTGCGCTTTTTCGATGCCACCGTCACTGCCAACAACGACTTCCATGTGGTGGACCAATACGTGGGCCGCAATGCCGAGGGTGACCTGTTCCGCCCTGACCTGCTGCTGTTCGTCAACGGCCTATCGCTGGCGGTCATCGAATGCAAAGCCACCCACCACCGGCTGGACGAGGCGCTAGGGCAGCTGGATGGCTACCAACGCAGCTTTCCAGCGCAGTTCGTTTTCAACCAGGTCTGCGTAGGCCTGATTCGGCGGCAAGGCCTATACAGCGCAATCCTCACCAAGCCTGCCTTTTACGCGCGGTATCGCTTGCAGGAAGCCGAGTTGAAATCCGTCACAGCGTTGCTGGGCAGCGAACCCAGTGACCAGGAGAAGCTGCTGTGGGCCTTGTTCGAGCCCACACGCTTTCTGGAACTGGTTACGCACTTCGTTCTGTTCGAGACGCGGGATGGCAAGACGGTCAAGAAGCTGCCGCGATACCAGCAATGGCGGGCCGTTAGCAAGACCATCAACCGCTTGACGAGCACCAAGCCCATGGGTGGGGTCATCTGGCACACCCAGGGTAGCGGCAAGTCACTCACCATGGCTTTGCTAGCCAGGCTACTGCGAGCCGACCGCACGGGCTTGGCAAACCCGACGGTACTGGTACTGACCGACCGCAAGGACCTGGATAAGCAAATCTTTGATACCTTCCATGCGGTGGGAATCAAGGCCATCCAGGCGGTCTCTGTGGCTGGCCTGGTGAAGATGCTGAGCAATGACTACGGCAGCGTGTTCACGAGTACCGTTCAGAAGTTTCAGGAGAACGACGAGTCGGCCCTCCCGGCGATAGATACAGCCGATAGCAACTTGGACCATGACGAGGAACTGCTCAAGGCGACCCGGCACCAGCGGGTGCGCGAGGGCAAGGACTTCTTCATGCTGGAGGAGCGCAACGCCAACTTCGGCCTGCACGATGAGGACGGCGTGCTGCTGGCGTCCAAGGGGGAAGAAGTCAGCCGCGAGAAGGTCAACTTCCGAGTACTGAGTGCCAAGCCGAACTTCTACGTGCTGGTCGATGAAGCCCATCGCAGCCAATACGACTTCTTGGCCGCTTTCATGCGCGCCAGCCTGCCGAACGCCAAATTCATCGCGTTCACCGGCACACCGCTACTCAATGATGACAAGCACACGCTTTCAGAGTTCGGCGGTGACACCTACATCGACGAGTACCGCCTACATGAGGCTGTGGCCGATGGCGCGACTCTGCCCATTAAGTACCAGGACGCCTGGGTCAAGCTGGCGGCTGACGCCAAGCTAGATGCGGCATTCGATGCGCAGTTTTCCAAAGAATCTGAAGTGCGTCAGCACGCCCTCAAGAAGGAGCTTCTGGCCAAGTGGCGCATGGCCAACGACCGCATGGAACAAGTGGCAGTGCATCTGGTGGAGAACTTCATCAGCAACGTTCAAGCCAAAGGTCTGAAGGCCATGCTGGTGTGTGATGGTCGTGACATGGCCGTGCGCTACAAGGACCTGCTGGACGACCTGATGACGCAGCGCGCCGAGCAGGGGCTGCCGACCTTCGAGAGCAGGGTGGTCATTTCACTGGCTGGCATCACCGCGTCGCGCACTGGCGCTACCGTTGCAGAGGAGGCGGCCGAGTACAAGCTGGACATCGCCAAAGTACAGAGCATCGAGGAACGGGTGCGGGCTGAGCTCAAGTCGGGCAAAGAGCCTGTTGCCATGCCGTCAGAACAGATTGGCCACTTCGTGGGCAAGTTGTTCCCACTGCCCTATGGCAACGAGAGCAAGGGCCTCGATGGACAGCCGCACGCCAACAATGTTGGTCTCGTCATCGTTTCCGACATGCTGCTTACCGGTTGGGACGCGCCCATCGTCAGCACCATGTATCTGGACAAGCCCCTGAAGGAGCACACCCTGCTACAGGCGATTGCGCGCGTGAATCGCACGCTGTCGGGGAAGAATGCGGGCTACATCGTGGACTACCACGGCGTGGTGGAGCACCTTGACCATGCGTTAAAGGTCTATGGGGGCGAAGTGCAGTCATCACAGGTGTGGCAAGGCGTAGAGACCGAACTTCCAAAAATTCAAAGTACGCTCGACCGCATCCTCAAACTTCTACCTCGCAAGTACGACCCCGTCTCGCAACGCGAGAACTACAAAAACGATGCCGAGGCCTTCCTCGACCCGGCGTCACGGCTGGATGCCGTGGAGGACTATCTGGAGCTGGTGAAGGAGTTCAACCGCAGCATAGACATCATCCTGCCCGACGTGCGCGGTGTACCGTTCAAGCCCTATTTCACCCTGTTCGCAGAAATCCGCTTGATGCTGCGCGACAAACTACCTGGAAACACCTACCCCGAGCGCATCACCAAGCTGGAATCTGCTCTACTGCAAAGGCTGCTGGACGAATACATCGATGCCAGTCCCGCCAAGAGCCTGCTAGGGCATGAGGTGTCGATTCTGGATGCGGGCGACATGGCGCGACTGAAGAAGTTGGCCAGCCCTGGCAGCCAAGCCTTGGTGATGAAGAATCAGTTGAAGCACACGATTGCAACGGGCCGAGACAAGGACCCCGCCTTTTTCGACAAGCTCGCGGAGGAGCTGGAAAAGCTGCTTGCCGAGGAAAACGCTGGCCGGGTCAGCCAGGCGCAATTCCTGGAACAACTGGAGTTGTTCGGTCAACGCATCCGCGACAAAGACAAGACGGGATTCGACCATCCTGCACATTCGGCGGTTTACCACTACCTGGCCGCTCTGTTGACTGAGGACACCGCACGGGTGGCGACAATAAAGCTGTTTGAGGACAAGGATTTGAGCCAGACCATGGCGGCTGGTAACTGGAAACAGATGCCGGATTTACATCCCGAGATTCGTGATTTGCTGCGCAGATTGTTGATGCCGCTAGCGAGTTGGGAACGCGCCGTGGCACGCGACCACTCCGGAAAGCTCCTGGACATTCTGCTCAAGAACTGACGTCCCATGCCCAGCGTTCAGTACGGCCAGTCCAGCATTGAGTGGCGCTTCCAACCCGATGCGAAGCTCAAGCGCCATTACCTCACCGTTGAGCGCGGTCAGCCTGTGTTGCTGCGTGGCCCTCGGGTCGGCATTGACGAACAGAAAGCCTTGGTTCTTCAACGCGCCCGCTGGATTAGAACGAAACAGGCTTTGGTTGAGCTTCCCGGCACTGACGATGCAATCGTCACGGGAAGCCGGTTGCGTTACTGTGGAAGGTCGTATTTCACGGAGGTAAAGCACAACCCGGCCTTGCTGGCTCCAACGCTGACGTTCACAGCCTCACGCTTCGTGATTGAAAGTCCATCAGGGCGAAGTATTGACTCAGCAGCACTTTCGACATTGCTTGCCGTCTTCTACCGGGACCGTGCCCACGAGAGACTTCTTTCGCGCGTGCGCCAGTGGGAACGGTCGACGGGACTGCAAGCACGGGGCACCCGAATCCGGCTCTTCCAAAGCCGGTGGGCAAGCTGCAGTGCGGGGAACATATTGGAGTTTCATCCCCGCGTGATGGAGCTGTCCTCTAGCGTGCAGGACTACGTCATCCTGCACGAGCTGTGCCATACCGTTGAAAAGAGCCATACAAAGCAATTCTGGGCGCTGGTCGCACGACACATGGCGGACTGGAAGGTTCGTCACGAGACTCTTGAACGCGCGGCGTTTGGCGATGCGGTTTGACGACTTTCAATCGCGCACTGTCGAACGCTCTCATTGCAATGTGGCCTGAGCCATCGCACACAATCATCAGACATATAAATTGTCCGAAGAGACACCCATAGGAAACTCAATGTCAGGACCACTCGAAACCGATGCCACCCTGCGGGCTGCCATCGATTCTGTCGACAAAACTGTTGCCATGACCCAAGAGGCCAAAGGCTGGGCAGACAGTCTTTCGACCTTTCTCAAAAAGGTAAAAAAGGATATTCCCGCTGCATTGCAGTCGGAGACCTATCTCAAGTCGCTCTGGGACGACACAACCATTTCCTCCACGGGCAACGGTAGCGTCATCATTGCGCCAGCCATGGCGAACGAAGCGTTCCGACAGTGGTTTTTCCAAAAAGTGGCGACCCCGTTAAGTGCGGACCTGATTGAAGCTCAAAATTACTTGGTCGATTTTCATGACGAAACCAAAAAGCGATTGAAGGACCTGTGCGGTCGGACTCCGCATCTCAAGGTCAACCGCGTCTTTTGTGCAATATATCCAGAGCATTTCACCACCATTGCTGATGAAGGTGCCATACGGTTCCTTCACAGGTCCATGGGCGGCGGCAAAAGTGACCACATAGTTCACATTCACCACGCTATTAAGAACCGGATTGATAGCCTGCTTGGTTCCGTCACGGTGGGTGATTTTTCTGCCGAATTTTGCGCCCGCCTGAGTCTGCCTTGGTACTTGTACGAGAAGACCATGAGCGAGTTGGACCCAAACCAACCGAGTCCCCAACCACGTCCCAGCGAGGCTTTGAACCCTTTGCCAGCGGTACTACGCCGCAAGGGCCTGACCGCCATCAAAGGCAATTTCAGCGCTCTTCTAGAGTTGCTGCCGGAGCTACAAGAAGGTTTATCTCGCGTCGAGTTCGAAGACCTTATTGCACAACGAAATCCCGGTCTGCTCAAAGCAAGTATCGGGGTCAACATCAACTCACTTTCTCGCGAATTTGACCTCTGTCGACGGCAGGGGGACGACTATTTCCTCAGTCCACGAGGAATAAACTTGCTTGAGACTCGTGACCCTGACGAGCTCTGCGACCATTTGCTGACCCGTATCTTTGGCATAGACCACGTGCTGGTTTACCTTGGGGATAGCCCGGAAGCAAAAGCGAAATTGATTTCCGTACTCCAGGCCGCGCATCCAAGCTGGACGTCAACCTACGCCCCCAACGCCTTGCTTTCATGGCTCTCCAGTCTGAATGTCATTGAGACTGGAAGCGATGGCAAGTTGCACCTCACCGAGCGTGGACAGCGTTGGCGTTCACAAGTGAATTGGGAACCTGAATCCACCAAGCCCGAAAACGTCATAGACAAACAGAAGCCGCTCGGTCCAGTGCATACGCTACTGCCGGACAAGGCGATATTGACAAAGAGGCTGCAAGACCGACTCAACGGACGCATGGTCTTTGACGAAAAACTTGTGAACCAGCTGCACGCCGGTCTATGGTCACATCCCGTAAGGCACTTCGCAGTGTTGACAGGTATATCGGGCTCTGGAAAAACGCAGCTTGCACTCAACTACGGGCTTGCCTTATGCAATGACCCGAGCAATGAGCAATCCAGAGTCAAGGTGATACCCGTACACCCTGGTTGGTACGACCCTTCACACCTTCTTGGCTATGTCAACCCGCTCCAAGAGGCGTCATACCACTCAACACCATTTTTGGACTTACTGCTGCGTGCGGTGGACGACCCGGAACAGCCATATATCGCCATCCTGGATGAGATGAACTTGTCTCATCCTGGGCAGTATCTGGCACCAATACTGTCGGCCATGGAAACCCATGGTTGGATTGAGTTGCACCAGATGGATGAAAACCAGGTTCAGGTCCAGCAGCGCATCAAGTATCCCGCCAATCTCGCCATCGTCGGTACGGTCAACATGGATGAGACCACGCACGGTTTGTCCGACAAGGTTCTAGACCGTGCATTCACGCTGGAATTTTGGGAAATTGATGTCCACGCTTTTCCTGGCTGGAACGACAACGCTCTGTCGAATGAAATCAAAACCAAAACTCGGGAGCTTTTGCATGCGCTCAACCAAGCCCTCGCGCCGGTGCGCATGCATTTTGGTTGGCGAACCATTTCGGATGTGATTGAGTACCTCCAGTTCACAAATACTTTTGCTGGGAGTGTGGAGTCAGCATTGGATGATGTGGTGTACGCAAAAGTCCTCCCGAAGCTCAGAGGGGACAGCTCACCGCGATTTGAGCAGGCGCTTAAAGCTACCCATGAATGCCTGACGTCAATGGGGCTTTCACGTTGCAGTGGCAAGGTGAAGGAAATGCGCAATGACTTGGAAGAATCAGGTTCGACACGGTTTTGGCGCTGACGTGACGCCTGTCCTTGAGATTCGGCACGGGTCCGGCAATGAACTGTTGGCCTCGGTGGCCAATGGAGGCATGGCCGCAGGCTTGCACGAGGGAACCGTTTACCAGCTTAGCTGCACTGCGCCAAGTGCAAACCTCTACATTGACGATGTCCTGATACCCCCAACAGCTATCGGACGTCATTCCTGGACACCGGCTTTCTTTGCAGGTTTTGTTTCCGTCATTGCTGAAGATGTAACCGGCAAGGTTGCTGAGTTCGGTCTTCACGTCTCGCCTCAGGCATCAAAAGCTAGCGATGAGCAGTTCGTGCAAATGGTTGAGGCGATTCGAGACTTCGACCAGACGCTGTTGGCAGGCGTTGCGTCTGCGGCCATGGCGCTTGGCAAGGAAGGCCATGCAGGATTGCTTACGGCCAACATTCAACTCCAAAGATTGCGCCGGTATGGTCCGATGTTTGTGGAGGCGGTTTCATCCATCGTGCGCTCGCCTCACCGCAGCCTCACTGCCGAGTCGCGCATGCTCCCATTGGCTCGGATTCGCCAAGTGCATCCGAGTGTGATGCGCGACCGACGAGTAGTCGCTCTTGCTACATCGTCCAGATTGGATGGCGAAGAACTTGATACCCTCCAAATCCGCAGCCACACTTCAACCCCTACCTTCGACACCCCGGCCAATCGGGCACTGCTGGCCTTGCTACGTCGAGTGCATGCTCGCACCCGATTGCTTGAAGGCAAGGTCCAACGCTGTGAACTCAAGGGTGACAAGGATGAGCAAGCACTGCGCAGCACTCGGCGGCTGGCAGCACTGAACCAGCTTTCTGAACGGCTACGCGCACTTTGCCGGATGGAACCGTTTTCTGAGCTTTCGCCTTATGTTGAAGTTACAGCGGCCGGACTTACCCAAGTAGCTGCAAATCCTTCCTACAACCGCACATATCGTTTGGGTTGTTTGGCCTTAGCCTCTGGACTAGAGGGAATTCAAAAGGACAAAGTCAATGTTAATTACAGCTGGGGCATCTACGAGACGTGGTGCTTCTTAGCTGTGTTGCAGTGCATGCGAAGTCTAGGGCTTACTCTGATTCCAACGGTTTCAGCGCTGGTGAAATCTGACTTGGCCTACAGTGCAAGCCTGTCAAAGCACAGGTCAATCGAGCTTCACTTCCAACCCAAGTTTCCTTCCATCGAACCCTCTAAGGGAAAAGTGTGTTGGAGCATTTCCAGGGAACGATACCCCGACATCCTCCTGGTTGACGTAAATGGGGGTGATGTTCGCTCCATGGTGCTCGATGCCAAGTGGCGCAGTGGCAGAACGAATCTGCTGGAGGCCATGGAATCTGTTCACATCTATCACGATGCCCTGAGGACATCAGGCAACGCCCCAAGCCCCTGCCTTCTGCTTGTACCCGGTGATGCGGATGTCCCTGCATTGGCCGCCAAAAGCTACATTGAGTCGAATCAAGTCGGCGCGGTGTATGAATTTGGCGTGGAGGGCGGTGGCCAGAACCAACTTACTCAGGTACTGCAAGAATGGGTCGGACCGTTTAAAACCTGAAGTAGCTGATGCTCGAACTTTTAAGTTGCCCTCTGGTATGAGAACGATGGCAAGGCATCCGCCTTCCTCGAAGTAGAAGCCGATTTCGGCTGCTTCGCTAGCGTGGGCCATCCCCGCGTCGAAACACTCCAGTCCATCCTTGGTTGTCCTGTCAGGGATAGCCAGGACTTGGGCGAAGTCCTGTAGACAAAGGATATTATGTCGCCAATAACAGTCATTGTCCGCTACAGTGATTGTTATTAGCGACATCGCAGGCAGTGGGCTCGCCTTTGCCACCATCGAATTCAATGAGAAATTGACCGTAATCACAGTCCTTATACGTGACAAGGACTGCGATTGCAGACGCAGCCATCTGCGCCATGTCACAGCCCGGCCGGTTACTGCCGCCTTGCAGCAACGGGTTCCACCTTTACGGGAAATCCATGAAATATGACGAATCACTCCGCACGCCTGAAGTCCGCCTGAAAGAGGCAGAGCAGATTGGCGCCCAGCTCCGCACACTGCGCATTGCGCGCGGCATGACCCAGAGTGCGGCGGCAGCGCGCGCAGGTGTTTCTCGGTCCACCGCGGTACTGCTGGAGAAGGGGGACGAAAGCCGCACGCTCTCGCAGGTCCTGCGCTACTTGCACGCCCTGGAGCCCGAGCTGACCCTGGCTGGCTTACTGACAGGCAAATCGGCTGCCGTGCGTGTCTTCAATGAAGCTCCCCGCGTCCAGCGCGTCTACAAGTCGAATGCAAGCGCTGGACGCAAGGACCTGGTCTCCGCTTTTCGTATCAAAAGCGGGTCCAAGGCGACCTTCAGGTCTGATGCGGGGCAACCTACCGAAATGAACGCCAAGCGCAAGGCTGAAAAGGACCCGTATGACTTCTGACCGCAACCCCTATGCCCGTCCCCCAAGTGAAGTTGTCGTGTTCGCACACGTGGCGGATGAGCATGGCGCTGACTTCGTGCCAGCGGGTTCGCTGGAAGGCGCAAACACCCCGCAGCCTGTTTTCGTCTACGGCAAGCGTTACGTGCAGCGCCCCTATGCAGTCGAGGTGGACCCCGTCGCCTTGCCACTGAAGGATGAGGAAGGTGGAGCCAAGCGCTTTGTCTTGGCTGGACTCACGGAGTTCGGGGGAATCCGCGACGCGGCCCCGGATGCCTGGGGGCGTAGGGTCATTGAGAACAAGCTCAAGGTGGCAGTAAACAAGCTGCCGGAAGTGGCCTATCTCTTGGAAGCGGGCTCAGACCGGGTGGGCGCCTTGGATGTACGCCTCGCGCGGGATTCCGAGGCTACGGCCCCGGTTTCCGCCGAGATGGACCTGGCGCGCCTTATGGAGGCGGCGGACCGCATCGAGAATGAGGAACACGTTGGGGAGGACCTCGCCATCTACTTCGGAAGCCTTGGCAGCGCCGGCGGCGCGCGTCCTAAGGCTTCGGTGCGCACCGATGACGGTGTTCTCTGGCTTGCCAAGTTCCCATCCAAGTCAGACCGCGCCTGTAACGCTGTCCTCGAAGCTGGTGCATTGGAGCTTGCACGTGCCGCGGGGCTTCGTGTGCCTCCCGTGAAGGTCAAGCAGGTAGGCCATGCCAAGGTGCTGTTCATTCGGCGATTCGACCGCTACTGGGCGGAGCCTGGGGTCGTTCCGAACCCCGACAAAGAAAGTTGGGAGCCGTTGGAGGGACCTAGAGGCCTGCAGGCTATCGAAGGCCGCATAGGCTTTTGCTCGGCACTCACTCTCATGGGCATCGATGAGCATGATGCAACACGTAGCTCCTACAAGGCCCTGGCAGAGCAAATGCGCGCCCGCGCGCTCCCTGGGTACCTAGCGCGGGACTTGCGTGAGCTGTTCAAGCGGCAGGCGCTCAACATCTTCGTCACTAACACTGATGACCACTTGCGCAATCACGGATTCCTGTACCAGGTAGCAGCAAAAGGATGGACCCTCAGCCCGCTCTATGACGTGCTCCCCATGAGCGTTGTTGCCCAGGAACGGATGCTGCACTTGGAGGTTGGGGAAAGGGGCAGGCTAGCCACCCTGGACAACCTGATGACCCACTGGGCTGTGTACTTTTCGAGCAGGATGGAAGCGCTGAAGGCGCTGCACGAGGTGTGGCTGGTGGCGCGTGCGTGGAAGCCGTTTTTCGAGAAGTTCGATGCGTCTCAAAAGGACATGGCGCACCTAGAGGGGGCCCTTCGGAGGCTGGACCAAATTGCATCTCCAGAGCTTGAGAAGACGCTGCGGGGTTCCTAGGGCTCAAGCTCTTGAGAGAGTCCACAAGCCGCTGGAATTCGCGATGGCGCATGGTTCGGCATCTTAGCCACCAACACGATTAGGTGACAGAGCCTTCATAAAACATCGCGAAATAGCGCGAATGCGTTCCCGCGCGTAACAGGACCAACACTTAACCGACTAAAGGGAGAAAAGCTCCTGGTCGACGAAGCCTCGACCGAGCAGGGGTAGCAACTGCGCATCCGCATATCCACAGCCAGTGCTTGCTAGTGGTTGCTGCCCGCGCTTGTCAGCCGCTTCAGGCTGGTGGCCACGCCCATCAAGCAGGATTGCACGCATTGGGGCGTAGCCCGGCTCCCAGGCGCCCACTTCCCGGAACGTTTCACGGAGGGTCCGGAGAATACGCATGCCTGACCAGTCAAGGTCACCCCAAAACCACGCTGGTAGGCTCGGGGAATCCGAGAATAGCCACTTCTCGAAAGTCTCATGCGATATCGCAGCAAGCGAGCCCTGTCGCGCATAGAACAGAGACACGCCCTGCGCGCTGCGAAGTCGCTTGGCAGTCGCTTTAAATCCTGAAGCGTAGACCAGGGCCAACCCTTGATACACCGACGACCCGCTTCGGATGGCCTTTTCAAAGGACATCAAGTTTTCGATGAATAGGACACCTTGCATCTGCCCAGTCGGCAGCATGACCTGTAGCTGGATGGGCGACTCGGGGAACGGGCACTCGTCAAGCCCTAAGACGGCGGCTACCAGCGCCTGACGGCTGTCTAGCACTTTGGACATACCCCAGAACAGACGGGAAGACACCTCCCTCAGCAACATTCCACTGTCGGCAAGGCCAGGTAGCTGGTTTAAGCATTCGACGATGTCGCGAGGGCTGCGCCCCTCAATCTCAATGCAGTAGCCTGTAGCCGTCCTCTTGGACTCCGTTGAAGCCTGCAGATACGCAGCTACCGCCTCACGCCACAGCTCTCCTGCACCCTTGGCACGGGTAGGGCGGTTAACCGCTTCGCGAACAGCTGCAACGTTGATGACCGTGAGCCGCGGTGCTTGAGAGTATCCCGATAGCGACCGGCCTGCGGTACTGGGCCGGACATCAAACCACCCCCAGCGGCACATATCGATGACATGTTCCCAAAGCTCCTCCTTGGTCGACTCGAATGACGCTTGATACAACGTCGGCCACGTGCGCTCTCCAAGTGCAATCGACTGTGCCTTCTCTGCTCCACGCACCTCGGCCGCGTCCAGACGGTCAACTACCAGCCGTAGCAACGACTGAATAGGCTCCGACACCAACCAAAGAGGCTGGCTCACTTTTCGGAGATAACCGCGGTTGCGGTTTCTTTGGCTTCGAAGGCAAGACGGGCCTGTTCTCTCATTTCGGCACGCTGCTCCTCCCACAGCACGCGCATGCGGTCCTTCTTGAAAACGCGTTCGTCGTACTCCAGTACGAAGTCGAGCTCCCCGTTTTCATCAACGTTCACGCGGCTGTAGCTGTACTCGCGGTCAAACTCCGGCCGAAGGCCGCCCGCGCTGCGCGTGGGCATGGCGCTGACCACCTGAAGGTCAAGGGTGTCCCGCAGGTAGCGCAACACAGCACGAGCACGCGTTTCATCCATCTTGGAGAACGACTCGTCACTCACCAGTAGGCGTAGGCTCGGGCCCTTGTCAAACAGTTTCATTCGGTTGGTCACCACCGCCGCGCGGACTATGTAGGCTGGCGTTTCGAGCTGGCCGCCGGAACCAGTGCCCCAGGTTGATAGTGCGATACGCCCCCCGCTGTCGGTCTCGTTCCAGATTTCGTATCGCCGGTAGTTGCGGTAGTCCGCGACGCGCAAAAGCTCCCGACCGGCACGGTCTTGGTCAGGGTCCAGCAGCAGCTTCACCAGCCGGTCACGCACCTCCACGTGCTTTGGCGAAAGCTCGGTCTCACCGAATAGGTCCACCGTATCGGGGGAGTCCGCCAGCTCGGCGACGGCCCCGAAGAAGCTGTAATAGTCCTGAAATTCTGGCTCCCACTTGGACCAGTCAATGGTGAAGCGGTCGGTGCCGAACTTCAGCTTCTGCAGCTCAAGATTCAACTGCTTCAGGGTGCGGACGCCCTCATCGACCTTGGTCTTGATTTCGACGCAGAACTGCTTGGTGAAGACGTCGTGGAAAGAGCGCTCCGCCTTCTCCACCTCGCCTCGGTTGTGATACAGGCCGATGCCCTTCAGGTCGGCGTGCAACTGGGTGACCGAACGACCCAGGACCACCAGAGGGCCGTAGTACGGGTCAAAGGTAGTGACGTCGTGCAGGTGCGGGAGGGCTGCCAGGAAACGCTCTTCCGCACGCGCCTGGGCGTTGTAGTCGGCCAGCGCTTCGCGAACGTCACCCAAGAGCTGCTCCGGCTGGACACGCAACACATTTGCACGCGCCTGTACGCCGGCGACGTCGACCGTGCTGGACGCCATCATGTCTTCCACCTGCTGAGACAGTACCGTATACGTCTTTTCAGCGTTGGCCTCACACAAGTGCTTCATGCGCTGAATCTGCGTTTCCAGTGCGCCAAAGCGGCCGTCGCGCCGCCCCATGATGCCGGCAATGACTTGCTGCGCTTGCATGACGCGCTGCCCGGCTAGGGTCTCCTCCCTCTGGGCCTTCTCGATTTCACCTTGGTGGTGCGCAAGCTGCTTCTCCAGCGCTTCAAGGTGCTTCTCCAGCTGCGTGACTTCGGTGAGGTCCAACTGTTCGAGCGAACGACGTGAGTGGTCGATATCTGCGGCCGCCGCAGTCAGGGGATGGGCGTCGAAGACGGGCTCTTTCAGGTTCTGCAGCGCACGACGCACGTCCATGAGCGTGTCCTGTAGCCCCTCCAGACGGGTCACCTCGCGCTCGGCACTTTCCAGCTGGCGGGTAGTTTCTTCCAGCGAACGCTCGCGAGCCTTACGGCCGAAGACCAAGTCCTTGGCCTCGCAGACGTACATCGTGCGCGAACCGGCACCCTTGCCATCCTTGGTCACGCCGCGGGCCGTGTTGCGCAGCTGTGCCACACTCTCCACCTTGATGGCGGAGCCCCACTGCTCGACGAGATAGGCCCGCGCAATCGGGTGCTCGGTTCGCAGCTCGTGAACAAGGGAGTCGCGCGGCAACCTTGACGGGTCGGCCTTCTCCAGGCATCGCTTGCCCTGGACCACACTGGAACGCGAGCCGATGCTGCGCAAGAAGTTGATGGTGGCTTCCTCGAACTCCGGCTTGACGATGAGGTTGAACCTCGCGTCACCCAAATAGCCCTCAATGGCCGGCTGCCAGTCTTCCGAAATTGGAGATACCAAGTCGCACAAGACCTCGACATTCGCCTCTGGCAATTCCTGGCGAATGCGTGACAGCGCTAGCACCGTGCCGCGGTTGTAGTTGCTGGCACCAGATGCAAGTCGCTCCTTCTTTGCAGCCAGCTCGTTCACGGACACCTTGGCTGCTTGGATTCGCTCTGACAGCGTCGACGCCTCAGCAGCGATGGCCATGGCGACGCTCTCCTCGGTGCCGACCAAGGCATCGTGCATGGAGCCCAGTCCGCCGTTGGCACCTTCAAAAGCGGGCGGCAGATGCAGCAGCTTGGCGACCACCAACTCCTTGTCCTCCGAGGCCGAAACCATGGAAGCGCGCAGGGCGTCCAGACGCTCGACAGAAAGTTGCCGCATCGCTTGAGCGACGGCCTGAATAGATTTTTTCAAGCGGGGAAATTGCTCCGGAATGGGCTTTCCGACCAGCAATTGCGCCACATTCTTGAGCTGTGCGGCCGAGAGCAGGTTGCGGGTGAGGGACTCCAGCGTAGTCTTGGCGATTCCGGTGGCGCGCAATAGGTTCTCTTCCAACCGTTCTTTTTCCCCGTGCGCCGCGATACCACTGAGCTTGGCACTGACCTCAATACGGCTCTTGTCCACTTTTTCTTTAAGCACGGTCTCGCTCGCGGCCTTGTTGCGGCAGCGCAGCGCCAGAGCTTCGTCTTCCTTGATGGCCAAGTCCAGTTCGGCGATGCGGGCGTCGTCAGCAGCCATGTACATCTTTGCGAGCAACAGGTCGTACTGCACCTGTTCCTCAAAGGCCTGACTTGCGCGGCCGATGAGCGTCTTCAGGTCTTTCAGGTGGTCGACCGTGCTCTGAATGCGCTGACCTTCCTGCCGCAGGGAGGTGACCTGACGCATCAGGTCACCAATACGGCTGATGCCTTCCTGTAGGAGCTTCGCGTCAAACTCCAGAATATCCTCACGCACGAGGTCGTGCACGGACCCAATGGGTTTATAGGCAATCGACTGCGTCCACGCTTTGGCAGCGTTTTGCGCCTCATCCCACGTTATGGAATTGCGTCCACGGAAGCGGCCGTATAGCGCGCATAGGTAGTCCCGCTTATGCGCGTCGAACGATGTGACCTTCGGAAAGCGAGCCTTCAGCCGTTTGTGAATGTCCTCGACAGGCACCCACTCGTTCTGGTCGGCGTCCTTGAGGAAGTCTTCGACGGACAGGATAGCGTCGTCCACAATGAGGAGCTCTAGCCGTTCCAGCTTTGGCTCACGACGGTCGCCGGTGGTGTCGACGCGGGCCGCAGCCGCGACCACTGCGGTAAATGCCTTGGTGGCCCCATCGTGCGGCCCAGGTCGGAACACCGCAGCCATGTAGCCCTGGGCTCCATCCTTTCTCGAAAAGAGGCTGACTTCCGCGCCGCATATAAAGGATTCGAGAGTGCGTTTGGTCTTGCCTCGGCGCTGGTTCTGCTGCACCTCGTCCTGACCTGGGTTGTAGGCCACAATGCCTTGGTACGCAGCCGTCATGACTGTTTGCAGGCCATCAAGCATGGTGGACTTACCCACGCCGGTAGGGCCGGTCAGCAACGTCATGTTGCTCATTTCGTAGTCGCCCGGGCGCAGTTGTCCCCAGTTGACCAGCACGAGTCGGTCGAGCTTCATTCCGCAGGGCCCTCGACGGTCTGTTCGATTTCAATGACGCCGTCCGCGTCCAAGGCGGCGGTGAGCGCGTCGTTGTTTACGACGCCCAGGATGGTGGGGCGGATGGCCAAAAGTGCATCCTCATCTCCGATAGAGAAGGTCGATGAGTAACCAAGCAGCCGATGGCGTCGCAACTCTGCGAGCAGGGCCATCTTTTCAGTCGCGCTAGAGGGAAGCGGGCGCTTCAGTTGGGTTTGAAGCGTCGCGGCGAGGTCTTCAAACCCAATGAGGGCTTCACCGGTTGGCTGGATGTCGCCGTTATTTAGCTTGTTTTGGTACAGGAAGCGCAAGGCCAGCGCCGCAGCCACGAAGTCCACCGATAGACGGGCCCGCAAGGAAGGCACGGCATCGTGCGGGTCCTCCTGCAGCCCGTCCACGACTGCGCCCGGGGCGTAGAGCCGGTAGAACTGGCTATTGGCGTCGCGGTGCAGGAAGAAACCGGCGACGTCGAAGAACTCCTCCAGCAACGCCTCGATACGACGCATGTCGTCATATAGCAGCTGCTCGGTGCGGTCTTCATCTCTGACGACGACGCCGAAAGCGAACAGCCTAGCTACGATTTCACGAAACCGTTCGGGCTTGACGTTGGCAACAGCAAGCTGCTCTCGCACGACCGTGGTGATATTCATTTTTTCAGGGCGATTTCGTAGTCGGAGCCGATATAGGAATCGTTTTCTAGACGGGTTGGCAGCTTGCGAACTTGGAAATCCCCACCTGCGTCGGTACGCGCGGCCTCGACGGCCTGCATAGCCTTGGTCACGTCACGTGCCGTACGGGCGGGAAGGGTAGATAACCTCAGTGGGTGCTGGAATAGACGTAGGTCCGCCCTTAGTGCCTGCGCTATTTCCTCATTTGAAATGGAAAACGCCTCTGATTCGGCGCGCGCCATCGCCGCAGCCAAACGCTCTTCCCGGCTGGGGCGCGGGCGAATTGAAACTGTGACTGCCTTGCGGCGTTGGCTCGCTGTGCGCAATTTGAAAGAGGACGGGTCCAGCAGCCGGACCTCAGAAGCGGCGATTCGCTCGCCAATGCCTCCCAGGAGCCTGCACTGGTCGTCAGGGGTTGACGCAGCGACCTTCTGGATGGCCGCAAGATAGGCGTGCCGTGACTGGCCGGCACGCAACATCATCGATTGCAAAGCCAAATCGTTGACCCGCTTCAAATACGTCTCCATCGCCTTCAGGAAGCCGGGTTGTTTGGATTCGCAGGCGGCATCGACCTTATCCTCAATAAGGTCGAGCATCCAGTCATAAAGTGAATTTCCAGAGAATTCTGCTACTGCCCAATGCGCGACGTCATGTAACTGCGAGTCCATTCGCTTGAACTTGGCCTCCGGCACCATTCGCAGCTTTTCAAGCTTCTGGCGGATAGCCTGACGGTTCAAGGTGGCGTTGTCCGAGGTGAGTTGGCGGGCGTAATCACGCTGGAAGCGGTCCAGAAATTCGACAAATTCGCTCCACTCGGTGTGCATCAATGCTGTCTGCATCAGGCTTCGAACTAGCTCTTGAAAGTAGTCGATGCCTTCGCTCAGGTCCTTAATTACGTTCTCTGCGTATTCGAACGCGTCGACGATGTCATGCGCGTCACCTTTGTCTTCCAACGCTGCATCCAATGCATTGCGGCAACCCCGCATGTTGCGCTGGCGACTGCGGCTAGGACGGTCCAGGGTCCAAATGGCCTCGGCGAAAAACTTGCCAGGACGAGAAAAGCGAAATGCATTCACCAGACCGTGACGGTCGGCGAAAACCTCAAGCCACCCGTCGGCCATCAGAACGCGAATGAGCACGGTTGTCAGTTGCTGCGGGTCATCAGCCTCCGGAACGTTGAACTCGTCCGCTGCGGCGTCCGCGATAACGTTGTCCTGATAATCCCGGACCACCGGCAGCAACAGCTCGCGCAACAGCTCGCGGTTAAGGTTCTGGTGTTGGTCCGCTGATGGACTGTGCAAACGCTGATAGAGAGCTCTCAGGCAAGCAACCACCAATTCGCGTCTGGAACTGTTGAGAGGGCGGAAAAATCGAGTGCGCTCGCCCTCGAAGAACAAAGGAATACTCACCGCGCCGCCCTTCCAAGGCGCGGCACGGTCGATGCTCTCGCATCCATCGCAACAAATGCCTCGAACTTGTCTAGCTCGATGCACTTGCGCTGCGACTCAAAGTCCTTAAGGCCACTCATGCTGGATATATATCAGCAATTCGTCTCCTCGCCAAAGCACACTGAGACGAAGAGCATTTAGGCAACCCTTCACGATTTTAAGTTGGGTGCCGTTCGCGGCTCTGGCCACAGAAAAAGTCCACAACTTAAGTTCTATCAGTGGTGCCTTCAACACTGCCAGCATCCGTAGCAGCCTGACGCTCAAAGTAATCCAATCTATGGCATGAGTAGAGCATGCCGAGTCAGTTTTGACCTTCAGCCCCGGGCGTCGAGTTCGGCGGGGTACCTATGCCTCGGCTGCTCACTGGAGCGGGGGGCGCTATGAAGGGAACTGGCTGCGACGTTTTGTACCTGGATTTTGATGGGGTAAGCGCCCCAAGTACCCAGCAAGAACTTACCTACAAGCTCGCACTTTTCGGAGGCGCGCCATGAACATACCTGACGACTTCCCGCGCCAACAAGACCCGGCAGCACTGAGCAGCGCTCATCCAAAGATTGCCGTGCGCCTTATCGACGGCAAGTACGTAGGTGGCCATACGCAGGCTGAGCTTGAAACGCGCTATGACGTATGCGTCGACCTGGTGACGCAGCTTGTCGCGTACTACCACCGCAAGAAGGTTCAACCGCCGGTCCGCACACCGGACGAACTACTCATGCGCATCGAGGAGGCGCTGGGACAGAAGGGATGGGGTCTTACGGCGGCGGAAATCGCTTGGTGTATACGCCAGGTGCGCGCTGCCATCCGGTCTGGCGGCTGAGTCAATGCTCCCCCGGCACAGGGTTGACCTCTATGCGTGGACTCCTTTCACCTCGGCTGAATCGGATTGCTGGAGCGAATTTCGTTGTCTCCAAGCAACGCCTGGGAAATATTTCCCGGCCGATATTCGCGGCCTGGCCCTGCGGTTTGTTTAGAAAGCGGCTCGCAATTTGTTTAGACCAAGGTCTAAAGCCGCGCTGTACCTACACCTCCCAGACACCTTTTTAGGGACTCACAGGAGGTCATGGATATGGGAAATAAGTACACAAATCGGCCTGGATTGCGCAATGCGGACACGGGCATTCGCAAAGTCGCATCCACATTCGGCAAGGCCGCTTTTCTTACGCACGCGCACAAAGCCCAAGGCACGCGGGCCGTTGAGAGCGACACGGAACGGTTCATTTCGAACATTCTGGGTTTCGAGCCATCGGCCAGGGCCTTTGAACCGCAACCATTTACGGTGGACTTGATAGGCGGAGCAATCCTGCGAACGCCGGAGCAACGCAGTGCGGCACGGGCCAAGAACAAGGGATTGGAAGGGCCCATCTTCTACACGCCGGATTTCGCGGTCACTTGGTCTGACGGGACGAAGGAAGCGCAGGAAATCAAACTCGACACCTTTCCCGGGGAGCCGGAGTACGAGCACAGGCTGCGCGTCGCCGCTGAAATTCTCTGGTCGCACGGGTACGGGTTTGCGAAGGTGGTCTTCCCGAGCTATTGGCAACACCCACTGCGGATGAATGTCCCCCTCATTCATCAAGCCGCCCTGCGTAAAGACCTATGCCCTCCTGACGCAACGTTCGAGCAAATTGAACAGCTTTTCAAAGCAGGCGCGACAACCGCAAAGGACTACTGCGCCGGTCTATCGATTTCGCCTCGCATGCTTCCAGTGCTCTTGGCATTCGGCGCACTCAGCATGGACATCGTCAAGCACCAGATACGCGGCGATGCCCCTGTCACGCCCGCCTATGGAGGTCTCGACCATCTTGAAATCTTGAGGAGGCTCGCACAATGAAACGGCATTTCTTGTCTGGTGATGAGTTGTTCGACACGGAATCCGAGCAGGTCACCATGGCGGTCCTCAGTCCTGTTCCGGTCGTCGGTCGCATCCGCGTTCTGGATGTTCAACGAAACATCGACCACTACGTGGAACTCGGCGACCTACGCGCACGCATCGGGGCTGGCAATCTCAAAATCCAGCGCAAGGGTGACCCCTTGGTTCCTGCCGCCTACCAGGATGACGAACAGCGGGACATCGCCCAACAAACGGCCATTCGTCTGTCACGCATGGTCAGTGACTTGACGACCTCCAAATGCATCAGTGCAAATCAGGCCTATCGAACACTCAAGGCCCAGCATGAGGATGCCCCTAACGACGGCAAGCCGTTCCCATCAAGAGCAACGCTGTACAGGTACTTGGAGAAACGCCGTAACGGCGTACCGGCGCTCATCGGCAACAAGAACAAAGGGAATCGACTTCCCCGCTACAGCGAGAGCGTCACAGCGATGGTATGCAAAGTCGCTGAAGAAAGCCTGCTGAAGCCCTCCTCTCGCTGGACGGTCCGCAGCCTCACCCAATTGGTCAACCAGGTGGCGCACGATGAGCAACTGCTTGGACCGACCTCCCACATCAGCCGCAAATATGTTCTCCGAGCCATTCAAGAAAACCTGAGTTCAGACATCGAACTCGACCGGCTCGACCCGCGGACGGCTGCTGCGGCCAAGTCGTTGGCCACAAAACGCATCCGCGTGTCGGCGCCGCTCATGCGCGTGGAGCAGGACGGACTTCACCTTCCTTGGGTCATACGAACTCCGCACGGAGAGACCAGAAATCTCTATCTGGTCCATGCGATTGATTGCCACACCGGTATACCCGTGGGGTGGCACTTTGTGGTGGGCTCACCCACCGTGTCCGACAGTCTCCGTTGCGTCGAATCCATCCTGTTTTCAAAGAAGGAGCGTTTTGCGGCTTTAGGGCTGGACCTCCCGATGGACTGCTATGGGACTCCAGCGCTGGTGGTCTGGGACAACGGCCCGGAGACCAAGGGTGAGCGCATGCAGCGGCTTACCAAGCTCGGCATCGACGCCATGCATTGCAAATCACGGCATGCACATGGCAAGCCATACATCGAACGTCTGAATCGCTCTTTGAAAGAAGCGCTGGAGACACTGCCGGGCTGCACACGCTTTGACGAGGTGGACGGACGCAGAGACCCCAAGGAACTCCAGGACCTGCCGATGACCCTCGCCGAACTCGAAAAATGGGTTGTGCGCTGGTACTTTGAGACGTGGGCGAACACGGAACTCCGGCGCCACGTTCACAGCGTTTTCACCGAGGAAAAGCGTCTCGGCACCACTCCCTGGCAACGTTGGAAAACGGTCGAACAGGAGCAAGGGTACGCCCTGCCGCTGCCGCCAGAGCTGGACGCCTGGCGCATGACTCTGTACGAACACGAAGTCAGAACACTGTCGCGAAAAACCGGCATCACCTACAAACAGTTCAATTTCAAGGGAGATAACCTTCGCTACCTCATCGCAAAGCATGGGGAAACCGAGGTGCAGTTGCTCGTCGACCCCGAGGATTTCCGGCGCATTTATGTCTCGCAGGGCGCAAGCCAACCGTTGATTGAGTTGGTCAATGAAGACGTCGACGAGGTCACGCCGGCTTATTCGTTTGAACAGGCCAAACAAATGGTGAAGGCGGCCTCTGACGGGAATGCCGAATCTGAAGAGGCCGCAGCGTTCAAACGCGATGTCTTCGCGCGCTCGCGGGAGACGTCTGCCAAAGCCGCCGCCGGTGGAAGTAAGAAAGTGAAGCAATCACGCGAAACCGCTGCGCGCGTCAAGGCGGTGAAAGCAATTGACCGCGCCCGGGACAATCCGCTGCCACCGGCCAGAACGGTCCACCAAGCCTCAACGGCGTCGCCTGTGGCAGCATCGTTTGATGACGTCGCAGCGCTTCCGGTTCTCAATCGCAAGACCGGAGACGACCAAGCATGAGCGCCGCCCTTGAACTGCGCCGCAGCATTGAAACCTGTGAGTTGCAGCATGCCGCGTTCTCGGAGCACTTGAAGCTGCTCAAGCGACGCGCAGACGATGCGCTGGCAGGCTATGCACCGAGACTCGAATGTGTGCTCGGACCATCCCGGGTCGGCAAG
The DNA here is from genome assembly GCF_003345135.1 of Acidovorax sp. BoFeN1. Classification (NCBI taxonomy): domain Bacteria; kingdom Pseudomonadati; phylum Pseudomonadota; class Betaproteobacteria; order Burkholderiales; family Comamonadaceae; genus Acidovorax; species Acidovorax sp. BoFeN1. Next base: position 1,036 of record NZ_QOZT01000023.1, on the reverse strand, counting down.
ACCATGCTCATCAATGCGTTGGAGCGGGCCTACCCCTCGTCCAAGGTCGATGGGGTCCGTCGCGTTCCGGTGCTCACGGTGCCGGTGTCGCCTTCGATTTCACCACTGCTGCTGCCCATGAGCGTGCTCACCGCTCTGGGTGTGCCACTACCGCAACGCGGCATCACATCAGGCGTGATGTTCAATCGAATGGCGGACCAGTTGCGTCTTGCCGGTACAAGGGTGTTGCTGTTCGAAGAAGCCAGCCATCTGGTCGAGCCAGGGGCCCGACTTCCACCGCGCGCTGCCGGCGACTGGTTCAAGTCAGTCCTGGAGAACCTCGGCATCACGGTGATGCTTTTCGGGGTACCACGGCTTGAGCGGCTGTTCGCAAGCAACGAGCAGTTGCGTCTGCGGGCGTCAGCCCGGCGCGAGTTCCGACCCTACAACTTTCAAAGCGTAGAGGAGCAGCGCGCGTTTGCGTCCTGTGTTCTGACGTATGCCGAGCTGTTTCGCCAATCCGGTTGGCCCATTGACGTGCCGCGCGATGTGCTGGTGAAGCATTGCTACCTGCTGAGCGGTGGCCTGGTGGGCGTTCTGAGTCGGTTCATGCAGGAACTGGCCTGCCAGATGGCCTACGAGACGCCGCGCACTCTGAACTTCGAAGACTGCGCAACTACCGTGAAACTGATTGAAAGTGCCGGCCATCCGCACTGCCCGCCCTTCGCTCGCGAAACGGTCTCCGCCATCGAACTGAACCAAGCGCATGCCCATGTGCTGGAAATCAACGATATGCCGATGCGCAAAGCCCTGTCTTGAACCCCACAAAAAACTAATACTAAGGCAATGCTGATCAAGGTCCACCGTTGTCGCTTCTCAAACGTTATCCGCAGATGAAGCAGCAGACCCTGGCAATGGCCGCAGATCAAGACAACGGATTCGAGCAGTCGCGCAAGCCCACCCGACGTGAAGAGTTCTTGCGGACCATGGAGACAATAGTGCCTTGGGCCGCCCTGTGCCAGGTGATAGAGCCGCACTACCCCAAGGCCGGCAACGG